>NZ_JCANOT010000038.1:0-198855 GCF_059552495.1 Methyloversatilis sp. S146-33 | reverse complement strand
CCGCGGGCCTGTTCGGTATTGGTCTTCATGTTGGCCAGGTTGTTATAGACGTGGTCGAGGCGGTTCGATGCCGCACCCAGGTCGGCGCGTACGGAACCGACTTCGTTGATGCGCGATTCGAGCTGGCCGATCGCGGCCGTCGCGTTGGCCGACGTCAGAATTTCACCGAGCGAGGTGGCGGTGGCGTTGCCGGCGCCGGTGGCGAAGGCAGCGTCCAGGTTGGTCAGCTTGGTCACGACGTCCACCGTCATCGTTTCCGCGGCGGCGGCGCCGATCTGGAAGGTGGTGGTGGCCGCGCCCAGCGAGCCCGCGCCCTTGAGCAGCGCCTGACCGCCGAACTTGGTATTCGTCATGATGTTGCCGATTTCCGCCGCGAGCTGCTGGTACTCGGCGTTCATCGCGGTCTTGTCGTTGGTGTTCGATGCACCGTTGGCGGCTTCGGTCGCCAGGTCCTTCATGCGGAGCAGGATGTTGGTGACTTCGGTGAAGGCGCCTTCGGCGGTCTGCATCATCGAAATGCCGTTCTGCGTGTTGCGCTGGGCCACGGCCATGCCGCGGGTCTGCGCGTTGAGGCGGGTGGCGATCTGCAGACCGGCGGCGTCATCCATCGCGGAATTGACGCGGAAGCCGGTGCCCAGACGGGTCATCGAGGTCGACAGGGCTTTCTGGGTACCGCCCACCGAGTTCTGTGCGGTCAGGGCGGCGGCGTTGGTATGCAGGCTCAGCATGGAAGATCTCCGGATAGGGGGTTCTGGCTTCGGACCACCGGCGCGAGAAGATTCGCGCTTTTGATGTCCTCATCCGGACAGGGCGACGCTGGCGCGCCGGACCTTAAATCGGTGACAGGGTTCTTGTCGCCGGCAGCCGCGTACCGTCATCGTGCAGCCCCGTCAGTGCGAGCAGCACTTCGGCGGCGACGCGGAACAGCGGCAGCGGCAGGTGAGCGTGCAGTGTCGACGGGCGGGTGATGTCGAGCCCTCTCGTGCGCAGTCCGCCGGCGGGCGCGCGCAGCAGCCGGCATGACGCGAGCCGGGTGCCGGCGAGCACCAGGGCCGCCGCCAGCGCGGGCAGAATGTCGCGCACATGGGCGACCGCCCGGTCGCCATCGATGCGGAACTGCAGATGCACGCCGGCGGCAATTTGCAGCCGGACCTGCACCCTGCCCTCGCCAGGCAGTTCGATTTCGATCAGCAGAACGGCCGACGCGGCAACGGCGGCACTGTGCTTCGCATCGTCGACGTCGCCGACGAAAAGTCGGGCCCGCTGACCGTCAGTCAGATGCACAGGGAATATCCAGCGCTCGCTGCCGGGCAGAGGGAGCGGGGGCGGGGCGCCGACGCGTGCCGGTTCGCCGGGAGGTGAGGGCGTACCCGTGGCGGCGCTGTCCGCGCGCGCCAGTTCGGTCGTGATCTGCCGGAACACTCGGGTACGCAGAGCGGTGGCGAGGTCCAGCGCGCCCGGCGCGCGCCAGCGCAGATGGCGCAGCAGCAGCTGGTCCGGCTGCATCGCCGCCGACAGTTCATTGGCCGGCGCGGACGGCCGGGCGGGGAGACCGGGGGCCTCGGCGTCGACCTGAAGTTCGACCGCAGGCGAGGTGGACAGCACCCGGACGGCAAGGCGCTCCCCCGCCACCAGCGGCCGACCCAGCAGGGACAAGCCCTGCAGGCGGGACGCTACCGCGTCGTCCGCGGTGTCGACGGCCGCGCCGGCGTCCGCCGGCAGCGACGAAGGCAAACGCTCGGGAGGGCGCCGCAACGGCAATGTCAGGGCGAGACGCGGAATCCTCTCTATCGTCATGGCGAATGCTCCGGATATGAAAGAGCCAACCGTCCGGCGGGCACGGTTGGCTCGACCTGCGGTGCGCGGCCCACGGGGCCGCGCGGGCCATCAGCGTTACTGCATCAGCGACATGACGAGCTGGGACATGCTGGAGCTTTGCTTGAGCATCGAGGTGCCGGCCTGCATGAGCATCTGCTTGGAAGTCATGTTTGCGGTTTCGGAGGCGTAGTCGACGTCCATGATGCGTCCGCGGGCCTGTTCGGTATTGGTCTTCATGTTGGCCAGGTTGTTATAGACGTGGTCCAGGCGGTTCGACGCTGCACCAAGCTGGGCGCGCACACCGCCGACGTCGTTGATCCAGCCTTCGATGTCGCCGATCGCCGTCGCCGCGGTGGCCGCGGTCGTGATGTCGCCGAGCGTCGCGGCCGTGGTCAGATCGGTCACCAGCGCGGCCAGATCGGTCGATACGTCGACCGACATCGTTTCCGCGGCGGCGGCACCGATCTGGTAGGTGATGGCGCCGGCTTGCAGCGAGCCTGCGCCATTGAGCAGGGCCTGACCACCGAACTTAGTGTTGTTCAGGATGTTGCCCAGTTCGGCGCCCAGTTCCTGATACTCGGCGTCCATCGCCGTCTTGTCGTCGGTGTTCGACGCGCCATTGCGGGCTTCGGTCGCCAGATCCTTCATGCGCAGCAGGATGTTGGTGATTTCGGTGAAGGCGCCTTCGGCGGTCTGCATCATCGAAATGCCGTTTTGCGCATTGCGCTGGGCGACGGCCATGCCACGGGTCTGGGCGCTCAGTCGGGTGGCGATCTGCAGACCGGCGGCGTCGTCCATCGCGGAATTGACGCGGAAGCCGGTGCCCAGACGGGTCATCGAGGTCGACAGGGCTTTCTGGGTACCGCCCACCGAGTTCTGTGCGGTCAGGGCGGCGGCGTTGGTGTGCAGGCTCAGCATGGAAGATCTCCTGGTCTATGTCGGCGGGTGCGGATCGGGCGTCATGCGCCCTCCACCCTGACAGGCGACCGACACCGACCCGGTCTTAAATCCGCCTCACCCCTTCGCTGCCGCGTTTGCCGCGCCCTCATGTGAACTTTCTCACGTGAATTCTTCCTTGTGGCCTTTAATTGGTTATTAATCAATGGTTTGCGACGTTCATGAAGTTTGTATTTACATGTAAAGTTCTCGCCCGCGGGGTCGATACATACACGTACGGTTAAGCAGCGCATGCTGTGCCACATAACACCTGCCGGGCATCGCTGCCGGCAAGACAAACAGGTAATGCGTGTATGGGATACGAATTCGCCAGCGCGATCGGCGCCAGCAAGGCACTGATCGAAGCCGATGCCACGAACATGGTTGCGAGCGCTGCCATGCCGCTCCAGCCGGCACTCCGGTTCGGCGGTGGCGACGGCGCCGGATTTGCCGGTGCCATGCAGGACGCCGTGCAGCGCGTCGACGCGATGCAGCACGAGGCTTCGCAGCGGATGGAAGCGGTGGACAGCGGCCAGAGCGATGACCTCGTCGGCGCCATGCTGGCCAGCCAGGAAGCCAGCCTGTCCTTCTCGATGCTGATGCAGGTGCGCAACAAGGTTGTGGGGGCCGTCGAGGACCTCATCAAGCTGCCTCTCTGACTCTGACCCGGAACAGCTCACGTGATCGCAACCGTACGCGGCGGCCTGCAACGCCTGCGCGCCGGCTCCGGGGCCATGCCCTCGCTGCCGCCGGCCTTCCTCAAGAGCCTGGTTCCACTGATGGTGATCGCCGTCGCCGTGACCGCGCTCGTCCTCATGTATCTATGGCAGGACCAGGCCAGTTACAAACCGGTGTTCGGCGCCCGACAGAAAGTGGCGACGGCCGACATGATGTCGGTACTCGATGCCGAAGGCATTCCTTACCGCCTGCACCCGGAGAGCGGGCAGGTGCTGGTGCCGGACGCCCAACTCGGCCGGGTGCGCATGCTGCTCGCCGCCAAGGGCGTGGCCGCGCAACTGCCTGCGGGCCTCGAACTGATGGACCAGAACGACCCGCTGGGCGTGAGCCAGTTCGTGCAGGACGTGCGCTACCGGCGCGGCCTGGAAGGTGAGCTGGCGCAGAGCATCCTGACGCTGGACGCGGTCGATTCGGTACGCGTGCATCTGTCCATTGCCCGCTCGACCTCCTTCGTCGCCACCGACGGCGAGAAGAGCACCGCGTCGGTGGTGCTCGGCCTCAAGCCCGGCCGCACGCTGAGTCCGGAGCAGATCGCCGCCATCATCAATCTGGTGGCCGGCAGCGTGTCGACGCTGGACCCGCAGCGCGTCAGCCTGGTCGACCAGGCCGGCAACTACCTGTCGGCGCGCGTCGATCTGAGCGACGGCTTCGAGACGCACGGCGGCAACGAGGCCGCACACCGCTTCCAGAGCGAGGCGCGCGCCAATGTGCGCGATCTGCTGTCGCCGGTGCTGGGCGAGCACAACTACCGCGTCAGCGTGACCGCCGAGGTCGACAACGACCGCGTCGAGGAAACGCACGAGAAGTATGGCGAGGCGCCGCGCGTCACCAGCGAGGCGACGCGCGAGGAGCAGGACCGCAATCGCGTCGCGCTCGGTGTACCCGGTTCGCTCAGCAACCGCCCGGTCGCCGCACCGGCCGCCCAGGCGCCGGCGCAGCCGGGTGCCGCCGGAGAGCAGCCGCCGGCTGCTGCGGCTGATGCCGCTGGCGCGCGCAAGAACGCCTCGACCCGCCAGTACGCCTACGACCGCAGCATCACGCAGATCAAGCGCAGCCGCGGCCGGCTGCAGAAGCTCAATGTCGCCGTCGTGCTCAACAACGCGGCGGCGGCCGATCCGGCCAAGGGCTGGAGCGAGGCCGAGATCAGGAACATCGAACGCATCCTCGCCAATGGCCTGGGCATCAACGCTGAACGCGGCGACCAGCTGGTCGTGTCCTCGCTGAACTTCCCGGCGCAGCCGGAAGCGCCGGCCTGGTGGGCGCAGCGCGACAACATCGTCGATATGGGGTCGTGGCTGCTGTATGCCGTGGGCGGGCTGCTGGCACTGCTGTTCGTCGTGCGTCCGCTGGTGCGCTCGGCGCAGCAGCGCATCGCACCGGCCGCCACGCAGGACGACGACATTCCGGTGCGCGACGCCACGCCGGACGCTGTGCCGCCGGCCGTCGGCGCGGCGCCCGCGCTGGCGCTGGATGGCGCCGGTGCCGCGGACGGCAGCCCGGTGGTGTCGCTGCTCGAAAACTACGACCTGCCGCCGCCGGGTTCCCCGGTCGACGTGCTGGTCGAACATCTGAAGGTCCTGGCCGGCAAGGAGCCGGAGCGGGTCGCCGAAGTCGTCAAGCAATGGGTGCAGAAGAATGGCCGATCCGAACAACCCGCTGAGTAATCCCATCATCCCGTCGGGCAGCAATCTGAGCCCGCTCGAGCAGGCCGCCATCGTGCTGCTGAGCATGGGCGAGGAGCCGGCGGCCGGCGTGCTGCGCTGTCTGTCGCGCGAGGAACTGCTCGAAGTGACCGGCGTCATGTCGCGCCTGAGCGGCATCAAGGTCGAGAGCGTGCGCACCGCGATCCAGCGCTTCTTCGACGAGTACCGCGAACAGAGCGGTGTGCATGGCGCTTCGCGCGCCTATCTGAAGCGCTCGCTCGATCTGGCGCTCGGCGGCGAGATCGCCAGCAGCGTGCTGAACAGCCTCTACGGCGACGCCATCCGCCCGCTGATGGCGCGCCTGCAGTGGGCGTCGCCGAAGTGGCTGGCAGACTTCATCGCCGACGAACACGTGCGCATGCAGGCGGTGTTCCTCGCCTTCCTGCCGCCGGCGCTGGCCGGCGCCGTGATCGACGCGCTGCCAGTCGACGGGCGCGACCTGCTGCTGCTGAACGTGGCGCGGCTGAAGGAGATCGACCACGAACTGCTGGTCGAGCTGGAAGAACTGGTGAACCGCTGCCTTGCCAGCCTCGGCTCGCAGAGCGCAAGCGTCGAGGGCACGCGCCAGGCAGCCGAGATACTGAACCGTCTGTCCGGCAACAAGCAGCAGATGGTGGAACAGCTGCGCGCACGCGATCCGCAGGTGGTGTCCGAGATCGAGATGAGCATGTACGACTTCTACATCCTGTCGCGCCAGTCCGATACGGTGCTGCAGCGCCTGCTCGAAGACGTGCCGCTGGAACAGTGGGCGATCGCGCTCAAGGGTGCCGAGCCGGAAGTGCGCGACGCCATCATGCAGACCATGCCACGCCGCCAGGCGCAGAGCTTCGAGGACACGATGCGCCGCACCGGCCCGGTGCCGCTGAGCCGCATCGAACAGACCCGCCGCGAAATCATGGCCCAGGTGAAGACGCTGGTGGACGCTGGCGAGATCGAGGTGCAGCTGTTCGCCGAGGCCGTCGTCGAATGAGCGGCGTGCGCCCACACCGCTTTCCGCCGCTGGCGCAGATCGCCGCCGGCCGCGCGGACGGTCAGTCCGCCGCGCAGTACCAGCAGTCGCTGGCCGACGGATTCCGTCAGGGCATGGACGAGGGCTATCGCGTCGGCCACGAATCCGGTCATGCCGACGGGTTGGCCGAGGGGCGGGAAAGCGGCCGCCAGGAAGGCCTGCAGGCGGGGCGTGAGGAGGCGCTGCGGCAGACGCTGGCGTCGTTCGAACAACTGGCGCGGCCGCTCGACGCCATGCTCGAACGGCTGCAGAGTCTGCAGGCGGACTACCAGACCGCGCTGCGCAAGGAAGTGGTCGACCTGGTGGCGCGCGTCGCCCGTCAGGTGATCCGCTGCGAGCTGGCGCTGCAGCCGGCGCAACTGCTGTCCCTGGTCGACGAGACGCTGGCGGCGATGCCACCGACCCGTCAGGGCATCGAGGTTCACCTGAATCCGGAAGACCTGAAGCGCATTGCCGACATCGATGCGTCGCGTGCCGCGCGCTGGCATCTGGTCGCCGATCCGCGTCTGGAACTGGGCGAATGCCTGGTGAAGGCGGGCGATCACGAAGCCGACGCCGGCTGCGCGCAGCGCTTGGCCGCCTGCGTCGAACAGGTGCGCGCACAGCTGCTTGATGGCGCCGACCCGCCAGCGGCGACGATCGAAGCCCCCTTCACTGCGGAGGCCGCATGATCACCGACGTGCTGCGCCGTCTGGAAATCGGCGACGTGCCGGTGGCCACACCCACCGGTCGCCTGGTGGGTGCTTCGGGCCTGCTGCTCGAAAGCGCCGGCTGCCCGCTCTACACCGGCCAGCGCTGCCAGATCGAAACGATGGACGGTGGCTGGCTGGATGCGCAGGTCGTTGGTTTCCGCGACAAGCTGTCCTTCCTGATGCCGTTCAAGAAGCCGGTCGGCCTGACCACCGGTGCCCGCGTGCTGCCGGTGCAGGACAAGCTCGATCTGATGATTGGCCCGTCCTGGCTGGGACGCATGGTCAACGGTCTCGGTGAACCGATAGACGGCCTCGGCCGCCTCGGTGGCGAACATCCGCTCGACCCGCATCCGCCGCGGGTGCACCCGCTGAAGAAGAAGCGCGTATCCGAGCCGCTCGACGTCGGCGTGCGCGCGATCAACGGCATGCTCACGCTGGGCAAGGGCCAGCGCGTCGGCCTGATGGCCGGCAGCGGTGTCGGCAAGAGTGTGCTGCTGGGCACCATCACCCGGCAGACCGCGGTGGACGTGGTCGTCGTCGGCCTGATCGGCGAGCGCGGCCGCGAGGTACGCGAATTCGTCGAACTGTCGCTCGGCGAGGAGGGCCTGAAGAAGGCGGTCGTCGTCATCGCGCCGGCCGACGAATCGCCGCTGATGCGACTGATGGCGACCGAACTGTGCCATTCC
This sequence comes from Methyloversatilis sp. S146-33, assembly GCF_059552495.1. Next base: position 191,273 of record NZ_JCANOT010000038.1, on the reverse strand, counting down.
ATCGCCGCCCATTTCCGCGACCAGGGCAAGGACGTGCTGCTGCTGGTCGACTCGCTCACCCGCTACGCGATGGCGCGGCGCGAAGTGGCGCTGGCACTGGGCGAACCGCCGGCCACGCGCGGCTATCCGCCGTCAGTGTTCTCGCTGCTGCCGCAGCTGGTGGAGAGCGCCGGCAACGGCGAGAACCCGATCGGCAGCATGAGCGCGATCTACACCGTGCTGGCCGAGGGCGACGACCAGCAGGATCCGGTGGTCGACACCGCCCGCGCCATCCTCGACGGTCACATCGTGCTGACGCGCGAACTGGCCGAACGCGGCCACTACCCGGCGATCGACATCGCCGCGTCGATCAGTCGCTGCATGGCGCTGGTGGTCGACAAGGCACATCTCAATGCCGCACGCAGGGTGAAGGAAATGGCCTCGCGCCATGCGCAGGTGCGCGATCTGATCCCGCTCGGCGCCTATGTTGCCGGCGCCGATCCGCAGACCGATCACGCGGTGTCGCTCTATCCGGACATCGAGGCCTATCTGCGCCAGGGCGTGGCCGAAGCCGCGCCGATGGCGCAGTGCGTGGCGCGCATCCAGGAGCTGGCGGCATGACGACGAAGACATCCATCCGCACGCTGGCGAGACTGGTGGACGTGCGCGAGCGCGAGGTGGACCGCCTGCAGGCCGACATGGCCGGCAAGCTGGCATTGCGCCAGCGCTATCTGGGCAATATCGAACGGCTGCAGTCGCTGTGCGACGGCGTGCCGCAGACCGGCTCGCTGCACCCGCTGCTGTCGATGAACAGTGCCGGCTACAAGCAGTCGGTGGCCGACATGGTGGTGGTTCACCGGCAGGAACTGGCCGCCCACGAAATCGAGATCGATCTGGCGCGGCGCGAACTGGCGCTGGTTTCACGACGCTGCGAAGTGCTCGACCAGGTGCTGCTGCGCCAGCGCAGCATGGTCGCGCACGGTGCGCGTGTCAGCGAACAGAAGCGGCAGGACGACATCGCCGTCCAGGTGTGGGGGCGTGCGCCGTGAGCGTCCGTTCCGCATCGATTTCAGTTTTTGTTCACGCCGGTCGCCTTGAACGGTGGACGCGTCCGCTAACCGTTCACAGGAGCCAGACATGAGCACTTTCGATCCCGTCACCACCGCCTCGCAGCTTGCGACCGCCTACATCAGCGCGTCGCAGACCCAGGTCGACACGCAGAGCAAGAAAGCGCAGGCCACGACGTCGGCGCTGACCAAGCTGCAAAGTGCGCTGCAGGCCTTCGACAGCGCCTTGTCGACGCTGTCGTCGAAGAAGGGCGTCACGCAGAACACCGCCACGCTGAGCAGCACCGGCGTCGGCACGGCGAGCGCTTCGCCCGGGGCGGTGGCGGGCGAGTATCCGCTGTTCGTCGAGCAGGTCGCCAGCGCCCACCAAGTGGTGTTCACCGATCTGCCGGCGGTGCCGGTGCCGATGAGCGGCATGCTCAGCATCAACCTCGCCGGCGGTGCAACCATCGGTGTCGATTTCTCCGGCGCCGACATGGACGCCGACGGCACGCTGTCGCAGACCGAGATGGCGCGCGCCATCAACCAGGCCAGCGGCAACCAGGGCAAGGTCACGGCGATGGTGATGACCGCCGGCGGCCAGACGCAGCTGGTGCTGTCGTCGACCGAAACAGGTGCCGACGGCCAGATCACGCTGGACACCAGCGGCCTGCCCGCCGGCGCATTCAAGGATTCGCTCGACAACGGCAGCGAACTGACGGCGGCGCGCGATGCCGTCGTGTGGCTGGGCGCGCAGGGTACCGGCGTGCGTCTGCAGCAGGCGTCGAACACCTTCACCGCCATTCAGGGCGTGACGATGACCTTCACCCGCGCGATGACGGCGGGCGAGACGCCGCTGACGCTGAAGGTGGCGGGCGACAGCGGCGGCACCGCGGCCAATGTGCAGAGCTTCATCGATGCCTTCAACAAGCTGAAGACCAGCCTGGACGAGCTGACCAGCACCGGCGATGCCGAAAGCGGCGTCGCGGCGGCGGCTTTTGCTTCCGACTCCGGCATACGGTCGTTGCGCAATCGGCTCGACAGCGTGGTCCGCCAGGAGGTCGGCGGCTTGCGCCTGATGGATTTCGGCGTCAGCGCCGACCGCAACGGCAGGCTGTCCCTTGACTCGACCAAGCTGGACAAAGCGATCGCCGCCAATCCGGACGCCATCGACACCCTGTTCGGCAGCGCCAGCACGACCTCGGGCAGCGGGCTGCTCGGTGGCTTCGCCAGCTATATGGACGTCTGGCTCGACTCCGCCGGCGGCCAGATCCAGCGCCGCAAGGACACCGTGCAGAGCCAGCAGAAGGCGCTCACCACGCGCCAGACCCGTATCGACCTGCAGTACGACAACGCTTACCAGCGCTATCTCGTGCAGTTCACGCAACTGCAGTCGCTGCAGTCGCAGATGGGGCAGACCACCAGCATGTTCGACGCGCTGTTCGCGAGCTCGTCGGCCAGCTGAGGACTGCCTGTCCGCCAACGAAACCGGAAACCCATGCCTTGAACTACGACGCCTACCAGAGCTACCACGCCGTCAATCTGAATGCGCAGACGGCGCGCGCGACCCCGGTGCAGCTCGTGCTGATCCTGATGGACGGCCTGCTCGAGGAGATCGCGCGCGCACGCGCCCACATCGAAGCCGGGCGCTACGAACAGAAGGCGCTCAGCCTCGACCGCTGCGTCGACATGCTGAACGGCCTGGCCAGTTCGCTCGATCCGGACAGCGGCGGCGACGTCGTGGCCAATCTGGACTGGCTGTACGACTACTGCGCGTGGCGCCTGAGTGAAGGCGGCATCAAGCTCGACACCGCACCGCTGGACGAGGTGAGCGGCTTGCTCGGCACCTTGCGCCGCGGTTGGGTCGGACTGGCGGACGGACATGACTGACCGGCATACCTTCGCCCGCATCGCCCGCCGGCTCGAAGTGGCCGCGCTGAGTGATGACTGGGCCACGCTGGCGGCCGCTGACCGTGAGCTGGCCACCGTGCTGCAGGACGTCGCCGACCGACGCGATCTGTCTCTGGCAGATCGCGATGCGCTGCTTGCATTGCGCAAGGCACACGACGGCGCGCTTGCACGCTGCGTCGAAGCGGGCGAACGCCTCGGCGAACGGCTGTCCGAACTGGGCGCCGGGCGTGACGGCTGGATGGCCTACGCATACGACCTCGAACTTTCCGGTAGCCACTCATGACGCAAAACATCCTCACCCTGGGCAGTGCGGCGCCGGCAACGCTGCCGACGTCGGCACCGGCGCTGCCTGCGCCGTCGGCCGGCCTTTTGCTGACGTCGGCCACGAGTGCACCGCAGGCCTTCGTCGATCTGTTCCGCGCGCTCGGTCTAGCGTCGCCGGACGTCGTCGTCGGCGAAGCATCGACGCAGCGGACCGACACCGATATGCCAGGTGCGGATCGCACTGCCTTTGATGCCCGCCTGCCGTCGCAGTCACCGCTGCCGGCCGCGCTGCATGCGAGCAGTGGCGTCGCCGAACACGACGTGGGGGCCGACGAAGTGCAGTCGGGCGAAGCCCCGGCATTGCCTGCCTCTGCGCTGGCGGTGCTGCTTCCGTTGCCGTCGCAGCCGCTGCAAGCCGACTCTGCCGCCGCAGCGGGCCGCGCGCTCGCACCGGTGGTGCCTGCCGGCGGCGCTGCCGCTGTGCTGCCGTCGCTGCCGACCGAGGGAGCGCGCGCTGACGTCGTCGAGACCGTACAGCCGGCGCTGCAGTCGGCACATGGTCTGCAAGCGGCGGTCCTGCCATCGGCACCGGCGTCAGCCGAGACCGTACTGAAGCTCGCGCCGGCCTCAACGCAGAGCTGGCAGCAGCCGCTGACCGATGCATTGGGCGAACGCCTGCAACTGCAGACCGTGCAGCATGGCGAGCGAGCGGTGATCCGCCTCGACCCGCCGACGCTCGGCCGCATCGAGATCATCGTGCAGCAGGACGTGGGAGGTGCGCTGCAGGTGCATCTGAGCGCCAGCAACGGCGAGGTGCTGCGACAGCTCCACGCCATCGGCGACAGCCTGCGCGCCGATCTTGGCCAGCGCCATGCGCAGGGTGACGTCACCGTGGTGGTCGCCGAATCCGGTCGCGATGCCAACGGCCGCGACGCCGACGGCCGCTCACGCTCGGGACAACAACAGCAGGGCAGGGACGACGAGAACCCGGGTGACGCACTGGCCGAAGCACAGGCCGGGGCCGGGATGTCGCGCTTCGCCCTGGCGACGGACGGGAGCTGAATCCGATGAAGAAGGCGATCATTTTCGCGGTGGTCGGCGTCGTGCTGGCGGCGGCCGGCGGCGGCGCGGTCTGGTGGTTCGGCATGAAGGACGCCGGCGGCGCCGATGCTCAGGCTGCAGTGCCGAAGGAGGCCGTGCCGCAGAAGTACGTGAGCCTCGACAAGGTGGTCGTCATGCTGCGACGCGCGCCGGAGGAGAACGTGACGCGCTACATGTCGATGGACCTGGTGTTCACCACGGCGATCGAGAAGGAGAAGGACACCAAGGAGCACCTGCCGCTGCTGCGCAGCATCGCGGTGCGCGCGCTGGCGTCGATGACCGCGCAGCAGGTCAGCGCGATGACCATCGACGAGTTGGCGGCCGAGGTCAATCGTGCTTTCACGGAAGACTACGACAAGGCGCATCGCAGCAAGCCCTTCGTCGAGGCAATGGTCGGCAAGCTGATCGTTGAATGACATGGACATGCATTCGGACTACGCCGAGGTGAGCAGCGCGGCGGCGCGCACGCTGGACGCCGCCGAGGAGCAGCGCTGGCTGGTGGAGTACGCGCCGCTGGTCAAGCGCATCGTGCGCCAGCTGCTGTCCCAGGTGTCCGGAGCGATGGACCGCGAGGACATGGAACAGATCGGCCTGCTCGGCCTGCTCGAATCGCTGCGCCGCTACGGCACACCCGATCAGGGTTTTGCCGGCTACGCGGCGCTGCGCGTGCGGGGCGCCATCCTCGATGAACTGCGGCGGCAGGACTGGCGGCCGCGCACCGTGCGCCAGGACAGCCACCGCACCCGCGACGCGGTGCGTGCGCTGACCCGTCAGCTCGGACGCGAGCCGACCGAGGCGGAAGCGTGCGCCGCGCTTGGCATTGCGGCCGACGCCTTCCAGGCGCACCTGCTGGCGGAGAACGCCGAAACCATCGCCAGCTTCGACGAACTGGTCGGCCAGATGCACGAGATGGCGGCGGCCGGCCAGTCGCCGGAAGAGCAGCTGATGACCCGGCGCAGCCTGGCCCAGGCGCTGACCCGGCTGGACGAGCGCGAACAGCGCGTGATCCAGCTCTATTACGAATTCGAACTCAGCTACCGCGAGATCGCGGCGGTGCTGGACCTGACCGAGGCGCGCATCTGCCAGATCAACAAGGGCGCGCTCAGGAAAATGAAGGCATTCCTCGGCTGACCGCCGGGGAGAACGAAGAGGAAACGAATCATGCAGTCCATCGTAGGCGTCGCCATCATCCTGATCAGCGTGTTCGGCGGCTTCATGCTGCATGGCGGGAAGCTCGCAGTGATCTGGGAGCCGATCGAACTGATCATCATCGTCGGCGCCGCCGCCGGCGCCATCGTGCTCGGCAACCCCGGTCACGTGCTGAAGGAGATGTGGCTGCAGCTGCGCAAGGTGATGCTGCGGCGCAAGCAGGGCGAGGAGTTCCAGCGCCAGCTGCTGCTGCTGATGTATGAACTGCTGCAGACCGCGGCCGGCGGTCTGAAGGCGCTGGACGCCCACGTCGAGGCGCCGCAGGAGAGCGAAATGTTCCGCCGCTATCCGCTGATACTCGAAGAACCCAAGCTGCTGCACTTCATCGTCGACAACTTCCGGCTGATGGCGATGGGCAAGATCAACGCGCACGAGCTGGAGGGTGTACTCGAACAGGAGATCGAGGCGATCCACGAGGAAATGTCGCAACCGGCGCGCTCGCTCGGCAAGATCGGCGAGGCGATGCCGGGCTTCGGCATCCTGGCCGCGGTGCTCGGCATCGTGATGACGATGAATGTCGTGGCCGACGGCGCCGGTACCGGCGAGATCGCGGTGCGCGTCGGTTCGGCCATGGTCGGCACCTTCATCGGCATCTTCTTCTGCTACGGCGTGCTCGACCCGATCAGCAACATGATGAAGCAGCTGGTCGGCGAGGAACTGCAGGCACTGGAGTCGGTGAAGGTGGTGCTGGTCACCCACGTATCGGGCAAGCCGCCGCTGCTGGCGATCGACGCCGGACGTCGTCTGGTGCAGCTGAACATCAAGCCCAGCTTCGCCCGCCTCGAAAGCTGGATCAACGCGATGCAGGGCGCGGGCGATCCGGATGCCACGCCGCGCCGCCGCGCCGGAGACAAACGTGTCGAAGCCTGACGCGCACGGCGCAACCGTCGTCAAGCGCGTGTCCGGAAAGGGACACGAGGAGTCGCATGGCGGCTCGTGGAAAGTGGCTTTCGCCGATTTCTGCCTGGCCTTGCTCTGCCTCTTCCTGGTGCTGTGGCTGCTCGCGTCGCGCGAGCAGGAATCGCTGGAGCAGGTGCTGCGCGCGTCCGACAGCAGCCGCATCGACGAGGGCAGCGGCCTGATGGCGCAATCGCTCGGCGGTCCGCGCGGCAGCCTGATCGAGCGCGAGCCGATGCCGCCGCGCGAAGGCATGTCGGCGCCGGGTGAAAGTGCGGCGCGCGGCGAAACCGCACCGGCGGACGGGCCGCGCACCGCGCGCGTACGCTACGAATCCGTTGCCGATATGGAAGCGCTGGCCCGCGTGATGAAGAAGATGAGCGCGGACGCCGGTCTCGAAGGCAATCTGCAGTCGGTGGTTACACCTTATGGCCTGCGCGTGATGCTGCACGACACCGACCAGCAGGGCATGTTCGACCGCGGCAGCTCCTTCGCCACCGAGCGCTTCCGCAAGCTGCTGCGTTCGCTGGGGCCGCTGTTCGCGCAGATGGAGAACCAGATGCTGATCGTCGGTCACACCGATTCGGTGCAGTATGCGAATCGCGATCACGCGGCGTTCTCGAACTGGACGCTGTCGAGCAACCGTGCGCTGACGGCCCGCTCGCAGTTGCTGGCTGGCGGCATGCCGACCGGCAGCGTGCTGCAGGTGGTCGGCATGGCGGATCGCGCGCCTTTGAATACCGAAGATGCGACGGCCGGCGTGAACCGGCGCATCGAACTGTTGATACTCACCAGCAGGCAGGCCGAACTGGTGGCGGCGATGTACGGTCTGCCGAACGAGCGGCTGCCCTTTGCCGAAGGCGCGCACGCGGCCATGCCGGACCGGGATGCGCTGGAGCAGCTGCGAACGCAGCTGGTGGCGCCGTCGGCCGGCACCGGCCGCTGAATCGCGCGGACAGGTGAGCTTGAATGCGAACACGATCGAGAGGACATCAGATGAGAATCACAGGCAGCGGTGCAGCCGGCGTCAACGCGCCAGGTTCGGTCAGCGGTAACGGGCCGGCGGAGGCGCCGCAAGCGGTCGCGCCGGCGTCGCCCGCGAAGTTGCAGTCGTCGACGCTGCAGCCGGCGATGGAGGCGATGCGCGCACTGCCGGAAATCGATCAGGCGCGCATCGATGCGTTGCGCGAGGCGCTGGCGCGCGGCGAGGTGCCCTTCGACGCGGACAAGCTGGCCGGCCTGATCGAACGCTTCCACGGCAGCAAGGGATGAAGCGCGGCGAGGCCATCGCCCGCCTGCTGCGCGACGTGCTCAGCGACGTGGCGGACTACGGCGCGCTGCGCCTGCTGCTCGACAGCCAGTTCGATGCCGCGCTGCGTCACGACGCGACGGCGCTGCGCTTGCTGGCGGCCCGCATCACCGATGCGGTGCAGGTACTCGATGCCAGGCGCCGGCTGCGCGCCCGTCTGGTGGCCGGCCTGTACGGAACGGAGGGGCGCATGGAACATGTGTTCGCCGAACTGCCGGAGGACAACCGTGAACGCTGTCGCGCGATGTGGACCGGGCTGCAGGCACGGGTCGCCGACTGCAAGCGCCTCAATGCGCGCAACTGCCTGCTGATGACCGACCAGTACGAAATCATGCAGCGTGTGCTGCACGGCGAGGACCAGACCTATGCTCCGGCCTGAACCGGCGCGGCCGTTGGCGCCCAATGTCGAACCGACCCGTCCGGCGGCGCCAGTCGGGGTCGCCGGTCAGTTTGCGCCGCTGTTCGGCGAAGTGTCGGCCGAGGTCGACCGCTTCATCCGCCAGGGGTCGGCCGGTGCTGCCGACAGCATGGGCAGCACGGCCACACTCAGTCCGGAAGCCCAGCTGCTGCGCAACGCGACGCGCACCGCGGCCGCGGACACGTCGGCGGACGAGGCCGGGCGGCGCGATTTCGTCGCCGGCATCCGCCCGTGGGCGGCCGAGGCGGCGCGCCGTCTTGGCGTCACTGCCGAGGCGGTGATCGCGCACGCGGCGCTCGAGTCCGGTTGGGGACAGAAGCCGCTGCGCGCGGCCGACGGCACCGACAGCCACAACCTGTTCGGCATCAAGGCGGGCGGCGCATGGCGCGGCGCCACCCTGGAGGCGCGCACGACCGAACATCTGGACGGCGCCGACGTGTCGGTCAGTGCGTCCTTCCGCAGCTACGCCGACGGCGCTGGCGCCTTCCGCGACTACGCACGCCTGCTGCTCGACAACCCGCGCTACACCGGCGCGCTGAATGCAGGCGACAACGTGCAGGCCTTCGCCGACGGGCTGGTGCAAGGGGGCTACGCGACCGATCCGGCCTATGCCGACAAGCTGGTGCGGCTGGCCGGACAGATCCGCACGCGAGGCTACTGAGCGGCGCGCGTGACCGGCTCGACGTCGCCCGCGCCGGTGACGCGTGCGCGCAGAACGTTGCCGGACGACAGGTTGCGCACGCGCACCATGTCGCCGATGCCGCCCGCATCAAGCGCTTCGCCGGCCACTTGGACTTCGATGCCTTCGTTGCGCGCGACGATGCGTACCGCGTCGCCGCGCTTGACCAGCAGCGCGGCCGCCAGCTGGCGCTTGCGCAACAGGTCGCCGGCGCGCAGCGGACGGCGTCCGGTCATGCCGATCACCTCCAATGGATCGGCGAAGAAATCGGCGACCGCAGTCACGTCGCGCGCGTCGACGTCGATGTCGGCGTCGCCGATCGGATGTCCGGGCGCGATATCGGTCGCCGCGACGACCACGTCGGCGACGATGCGGGCGCGTGCCTGCACCTTGCGCGTCCAGCCGCCGTCGCTGGCGCAGCGCGCGGCATAGCGCAGGTGCGACGGTGATCTGACGTCCAGCGCCGCGACCTCGATGCGTCCGGCGCAGGGCGGAGGCGGCTTGTAGGGCGGCTGCACGGTCACGCTGATGCGTGCGTCGGTCAGCCCCATGCGCTCGGCCTGCTGCTCGAGCTGAAGCCGGGCGGCTGCCTCAACCTGGCCGACGATCTGTGCGGTGCTGTCCGCCTGCGCGGCGGCGGGCAGGCAGGACAGTGCGACGACCACGGCGAGTGCGTGACGCATGCTGTTCGGATGAGTTTTTCGGTGCATCGGGGTCTCCTGTGGCCGGTGAAGGTAACAGCAATGCGGGCGTGAGAAATATCCGCATCCGGGGCCTCAAGTTCGCCGGCGGATTGTCGATGGTGTCCCTGAACTATACGCATACGCTTAATAAACGCCGACAGGATGAACGGCGGTGTCGCATCGTCGCGACGCCACCGGTCACCTCGTCAGCGATCCAGACAGGAGCCGACATGGGTATCGATTTCGGGAAGGCGCTCGGCGTGCATGGCCAGGCCCTGCAACTGCGTGCCGAGCGCACGCGGGTGATCGCAGAGAACATCGCCAACCAGAACACGCCGGGCTATCAGGCGCGCGACGTCGACTTCGCGTCCAGCCTGCGGCAGGCGATGGCGGGCGAGGCCGGCGGCCTGTCGCTCGACAGCGAGGGCGGCGAAACGCTCTATCGCGTGCCCTATCACGCGGCGCAGGACGGCAACACGGTCGAGCTCGGCGTCGAGCAGGCCGCCTTCTCGCAGAACACCTCGGATTTCCAGATCAGCCTCACCTTCGCCAACATGAAACTCAAGGGGCTGGCGAAAGCCATCGCCGGACAATAGCCATGTCATTCCGCGACATCACCCAGATCGCCGGCTCGGCCATGGCGGCCCAGACCGTGCGCCTCAACACCATCTCCAGCAACCTCGCCAACGCGCATTCGGCGTCCGGGTCGGAAGAGACCGCCTACCGCGCACGCAAGCCGGTGTTCGCCACGCTGCTCGGCGGCGAGGACGTCGGCGGCGCGCCGGCGGTGGCCGGTCGCGTGCAGGTGCTCGACGTGGTCGAGAGCACCGAGCCGCTGCGTTCGGTGTATGAGCCGGACAACCCGCTGGCCGACGAAGACGGCATGGTGTTCTACACCAATGTGAATTCGGTGGCCGAGATGACCGACATGATGTCGGCGTCGCGTGCCTTTGAAACCAATGTGGAGGTGCTCGGTCGCGTCAAGTCGATGCAGCAGGCCCTTCTGAAACTCGGAGAAGGGTGAGGCCATGCAGACCAGTCAGGTAGTAGGCGGCAGCCAGGGCAGCGCGTCCGACGCGGTGCAGGCGGCGAACGGCGAACAGGGTTCGCCGACCGAACTGTTCACCAAGCTGCTGGTGGCGCAGATCCGCAACCAGAATCCGCTGGAGCCGACCGACCCGAGCGACTTCGTCAATCAGCTCACGCAGCTCAGCCAGGTCGAGTCGCTGCAGGCACTTGCCCAGCAGACCGGCGCCAACGCGTCGGTGCTGTCCAGCCTGCAGGTGCTGGCGCTCGGCGCGCAGGTCGGTTCGGAAATCATGGTGAATACCGACACCGTCGAGGTCGGCAGCGAGCCGGTCAGCGGCGCTTTCACGCTGACGTCGTCGAGCGCGCGCACGACACTCGTGCTGAGCGGCCCGGACGGCGTCGAGCGCCGCATCGAGCTGGGCACCCGGGCGGCCGGCGAAGTGCCGTTCGAGATCGATCCTGCCGCGCTTGGCCTGCCGCCCGGTGCGCACACGCTGCGCGTCGAGACGGAAACAGGCGAGACGCCGGCCACCGAGATTGCCGGCCGGCTGCTCAGCGTGCGCATGGCCGGCAGCGGCAACGTCGCGCTCAACGTCGCCGGCCTGGGCGAGGTGTCGCCGGCCTACATCACACGTTTCAACGGCCGTCCGGCCACGTCGGTCAACTGAAAGAGAGGATACGGTCCATGAGTTATGAAATCGCGCTGTCCGGCATCAATGCGATCAACACCCAGCTCGAAACCATCAGCAACAACATCGCCAACACCGGCACCTATGGCTTCAAGTCCAGCCGCGCCAACTTCGCCGCGATGTATGCCGGCACCCAACCGACCGGCGTCGAGGTGGCTTCGCTGACGCAGAGCATAGACATCGGCGGTGGTGTGCTCACCACCGGTCGCGGCCTCGATGCGGCCATCCAGGGCCGCGGCTTCTTCGTGACGCGCGATACCGCCGGCGCCTCGCTGTTCAGCCGCGTCGGCATCTTCTCGACCGACAAGGACGGCTTCGTCGTCGACACCTTCGGCCGCCGCCTGCAGGGCTACGAAATGCAGTCCGGCAGCACCACGCTGGGCGCCATGGGCGACCTCAAGGTGCCCGCCGGCCAGGTGCCCGCCAAGCCGAGCGACACGCTGCAGTACGTCGGCAACATGTCGGCCGACTGGGCTGCACCGGCGGCCGCGCCTTTCGATCCGGCCAATCCGCTCACCTTCAACAGTTCGCAGGTCGCGGTCGTGTATGACTCGCTGGGCGGCAAGCACAGCGTCGGCCAGTACTTCGTCAAGACCGGCACCAATCAGATCACCGCCCACTACACCTTCGACGGCGCGGCACAGCCGACGACGACGGTGATGGACTTCAACACCAGCGGTGCGCTGGTCACGCCGGCCGCACCGGTCGCGCTGGCGCTCGGTACGCCGGCGGGTGCGGCCGCGCTGAGCGTGGATATCGACTACACCGGCACCACGCAGTTCGGCGGCGACGCCACCGTGCGGGTCAACGCCGCCAACGGCTACGCGTCCGGCACGATGATCGGCGTGCAGATCGCCGAAGACGGCTCGGTCATCGCGCAGTACAGCAACAACGTGAAGGAGCCGGTCGGCCGCATCGCGCTGGCGGTGTTCCCGGACGAGGCCTCGCTGACCCCGGTCAGCGACACCAGCTGGACCAGTTCGTCGCTGTCCGGCGATCCGCTTTATTTCACGCCCGGCACCGGCATGGCCGGCGCGCTGACCGGTGGCGCGCTGGAGCAGTCGAACGTCGACATGACCTCGGAACTGGTGAGCCTGATGTCGGCGCAGCGCAACTACCAGGCCAACAGCAAGGTGATCTCGACGCAGACCGAAATGATGCAGTCGCTGATGCAGGCGCTGTAACAGAGACCCGCCATGGATGCGCTGATCTATACCGCGATGAGCGGCGCCGAGCGCGCGCTGCATGCGCAGCAGGTGCGCGCCAACAACCTCGCCAACGCGGACACGCCCGGCTTTCGTGCCGATCTCGAAATGTCGGTCAGCGAGGCGGTGCAGGGCTACGGTTACGACGCCCGCCACCTCGGCCGGCTGCGCGCGGACTCGGTGTCCAACCGCCAGGGCACGCTGAAGCAGACGGACCGCGACCTCGACGTCGCCATTTCCGGTGACGGCTATCTCGCCGTGCAGTGGGGCGACGGCGAGGCCTATACGCGGGCCGGCGCGCTCACCGTCGATGCCGAAGGCACGCTGACCGTGAACGGCCGCGCGGTGATGGGCGAGGGCGGCCCCATCGTGCTGCCGCCGTACTCGCAACTGGCCATCGGCGAGGACGGCACGATTTCCATCCGTCCGCCCGGCCAGCCGCTGATGCAGCCACTGGAACGCCTGAAGCTGGTGCGCCCCGATCCGGCAACGGTGATCAAGAACGAGGCCGGCCAGCTGGTGAGCCGCGGTCAGGACGAGTTGCCGGCCGACCCGACGGTGCGTGTGCGCGCCGGTTTTCTCGAAGGCAGCAATGTGTCCGCCGTCGAGGAAATGGTGGCGACCATGACGCTGAACCGCGAATTCGAACTGCAGATGAAGCTGTACAAGGCCGCCGATTCGATGGCCGAGACGGGCAACCGCCTGATCCGCGAATGACGAACGGCAGCACTGCCGACACAGGAGAAACGACATGAATCCCGCAATGTGGATCAGCAAGACCGGCGTGCAGGCGCAGGACGCGAAGCTGCAGGCCATCGCCAACAACCTGGCCAACGTGAACACGGTGGGCTTCAAGCGCGACCGCGTGCTGTTCGAGGATCTGTTCTATCAGATCGAACGCGAACCGGGCGCGCAGCGCGACGACAATACGGTGAGCCCGGGCGGCGTGCAGCTCGGTACCGGTACCCGCCTGGTCGCCACGCAGAAGGTGTTTACCACCGGCAATCTGCAGACCACCGGCCAGTCGCTGGACGTCGCCATCTCCGGCATCGGCTTCCTGCAGGTGCAGCGCCCGAACGGCGACATCGCCTACACCCGTGCCGGCCAGCTGCAGAAGAACGCCGAAGGCCTGCTGGTGACCGCGCAGGGCCTGCCCATCATTCCGGAAATCAACATCCCGCAGAACGCCACCGCGATCACGATAGGCGAGAACGGCATGGTGTCGGTCACCGTGCCGGGTCAGGCCGCACCGCAGGAAGTCGGCCAGCTCACGCTGGTGAGCTTCGTCAATCCGGCCGGTCTGCTGGCGATGGGCGACAACCTCTATCAGGAGACGGCCGCCAGCGGCGTGCCGACCGAAGGCAACCCGGGCGAGGAAGGTCTGGGCAAGCTCAAGCAGGGCGCGCTCGAAGGGTCCAACGTGCAGGTGGTCGAGGAAATGGTGGACATGATCGCCGCCCAGCGCACCTATGAAATGAACACCAAGGTGCTGTCGGCCGCCGACAACATGATGCAGTACCTCGCCCAGGCCGTTCGCTGATGCGCCATCCGGCCCGCCTCATCGCGCTGCTCGTGCCGCTATGCCTCACCGCCTGCGCAAGCCTCGAGCACAAGGCGCCGCCGCTGGCGGAGACCGACCGCCTGCCGCCGCCGGTACAGCCGCCGCTGGCGGGAGCGGGCGGCGGCGTGTTCCAGCCGGCATCGGCGTGGTCGCTCACCTCGGACAGCCGCGCCTTCCGCACCGGCGACGTGGTCACCGTGGTGCTGCAGGAAACGACGCAGGCGAGCAAGGCGGCCGGTACCACCTTCGGCAAGGAGAGCGGTGTCGCGATGCAGCCGACGGTGATCGCCGGCAAGCGCTTCAAGACCGATGTCAGCGTCGATGCGCAGTCCGATTTCAAGGGCAACTCGACCAGTTCGCAGCAGAACCGGCTGCAGGGCTCGATCACCGTCATCGTGCACGAGGTGCTCCCGAACGGCCTGCTGCGCGTCAGCGGCGAGAAGACGCTGTACCTGAACCAGGGCGACGAGACCGTGCGCCTTCAGGGCTATGTGCGTGCGTCCGACATCAGTTCGGACAACACCGTGTCCTCGCAGCGCGTGGCAAATGCCCGCATTTCCTATTCCGGCGAAGGCGTGCTGGCGGACGCCAACAGCCCGGGCTGGCTGCTGCGCTTCTTCGTCGGCGCGCTGATGCCCTTCTGAGGATGAAACGATGATCTTCCGCCGGACGCTTGCCGTCCTGTCCTGCCTCGTGGCCGGCGCTGCATTCGCTGCGCCGAAGGCCGCGACGAATGCCCGTGCTGCGGCAGTACCCGCTGCACCCGCAACCCAGCCGCTGCGCAATCTGGTCAGTGTCGAAGGCGTACGCGAGAACCAGCTGATCGGCTTCGGCCTGGTCGTCGGCCTGCATGGCACCGGCGACAGTACGCAGGTCAAGTCGGCCGGGCAGTCGGTGTCCAACCTGCTCAAGCAGTTCGGTCTCAAGCTGCCGGAGGGTACGCAGAGCCGCAGCAAGAACGTGGCCACCGTGATGGTCAGCGCGGTGTTCCCGCCGGGCTATCGCAAGGGGCAGAGCATCGACGTCACGGTGTCCTCGCTCGGCGACTCGAAGAGTCTGCGCGGCGGCACGCTGCTGCTGACCCAGCTGCGCGCGGCCGACGGCGAAATCTATGCGCTGGCCCAGGGCAATCTGGTGGTCGGCGGCCTCAGCGCGAGCGGCCGCAGCGGATCCAGCGTGACCGTCAATACGCCGACCTCCGGACGCATTCCGAACGGTGCAACGGTGGAACGGGAAATCATGACCGATTTCGATGTGCGACCGACCGTGCTGCTGAGCCTGAAGCGCCCTCATTTCCAGACGGCGACCAATATCGTCGGTGCGATCAACGGCCGTTTCGGCGAGGTGGCGTCGACGCGCGATGCCACCGCGATCGAAGTCGTGGCACCGGCCGATCCGACGCAGCGGGTCGCCTTCGTCGCCCAGCTCGAAGCGCTACCCGTGGTGGTCGGCGAGATGACGCCGCGCGTCGTGTTCAATTCGCGCACCGGTACCGTCGTCATCGCCGAGGGGGTGACCGTGCGTCCGGCCGCGGTGTCGCATGGTTCGCTGAAGGTGATCATTTCCGAGAGCTCGAACGTGAGCCAGCCGGCACCGCTGAGCCGCGGCGAGACGGCGGTCACGCCGCGTTCCAAGGTCGAGGTGGAGCAGGGCGACGGACGCATGTTCAACTGGCCGGCCGGTGCCAAGCTGCAGACCATCATCGACACCGTGAACAGCATCGGCGCGACGCCGGACGACATCATGGCCATCCTGCAGGCGCTGGACCAGGCTGGCGCCATCGATGGCGAACTGATCGTGATCTGAGCATGAACATCCACGACATCGCATCGTCCGCAGCGCCAGTCCAGACGGAGGCGCAGACCGTGCCGGTCGCACCGCAGGTCGATCCCGCCTTGCTGAAGCAGGCGACCGAAGCGGCCGTCAAGTTCGAGAGCTTCTTCATCAGCGAGACGTTGCGCCAGATGCGCCGCAGCACGCGCGAAATGGCCGGCGAGGACAGCATTTTCAAGGACCGCGTGAACGAGGACATGCTGGACCTCGCCGACGGTCTGGTTGCCGACGCGATGGCTTCGCAGCGCGCTTTCGGCATTGCCGACATGCTGCTGCGCCAGTTGCTGCCGCAGCCGGCGCCGGTCGCGTTTAATGCGCCGGCGCCCATGGTCGCCTCCAGTAAAGGGGAGCACGCGGAAAGCGCTCCCGGCCACGCAACGACCCGGGATATCCGATGAGCCTGATCAACAACGCATTGACCGGAACGCTGGCGGCGCAGGCCGCGCTCAGCGCCACCGGCCAGAACATCGCCAATGTGATGACACCCGGCTACACCCGGCAGGCCGCCGTGCTGGCTTCGGTGCAGCCGATGCAGAGCGGCGCGCTGTCCGCCGGCAGCGGCGTGGCGGTGTCGTCGCTGCAACGTTTCAGCGACGACTACAAGAACCTGCAGATGTGGCAGGCGGCGTCGGAGCTGTCGAACCGCTCGACCCGGCAACCCTATCTCGACCAGCTCGAACAGGTGATGGGGGACGACGCGTCCGGCATCAACAACGGTCTGGACGCTTTCTTCAGCGCGCTGAATGCGGCCAGCGTGGAGCCGAGCTCGGTGCCGCTTCGCGCGCAGGTGATCACCGCGGCGGACGCGCTGGCCCAGCGCTTCAACAACCTGACCACGGTGCTCGCCAACCAGCGCGCCTCGATCGCGCAGCAGCGCACGACGCTGGTGTCGCAGATCAATTCGAGCACCGCACTGATCGCCGACCTGAACAAGCGCATTTCGCTGGCCGAAGCGGCCGGCGTGAATGCTTCCGGTCTGATGGACGCGCGCGACCAGGCGATCGACGGGCTGGCCGGCATGGTGTCGATCCAGGTCGTGAATCATCCGGATGGTTCGCGCAATGTGTCGCTGAAGAGCGGGCAGCCGCTGGTGGTGGGCACCACGGCCTCACGCCTCGAAGTGCAGGACACGCCGGCCGGCACCCAGGCGCTGACGCTGAAGTTCGCCAGCGAGGTATTCGCCGTGCGCGACGAAGGTCTGGGCGGGCAGCTCGGCGGACTGGCCGATTTCGAGTACGGCACGCTGATTCCGCTGCGCCAGTCGATCGGCGACATCGCTTCCGAAATTTCCACGCTGATGAACGCCCAGCTCGGCGCCGGCTACACGCTGGGCGGCGCCGCGGGCGGCCCGCTGTTCGTCTATGACGCGTCGAGTTCGACCTCGATGCTGTCGGTCGCGGCCGGCGTGCTGCCGCAGGACCTGGGTTTCTCGTCCGACCCGACCAAGCCCGGCAACAGCGACAACCTGCTGGCGATGATCGCGCTGCGCAACCAGCCCATCACCGTGACCTCGCTCGGCACGGTACGGGTCGGCGACGCCAATACGCAGCTGATCGGCAAGCTGGGCATGGACAGCCAGCAGAACCAGGCTTCGCTGACCACGGCGACCACGGTGCGCAACCAGGCCGAAGAGAGCTGGAAGTCCACCAGCGGCGTGAACAACGACGAAGAGGCGGTGAACCTGATCCAGTTCCAGCAAATGTATCAGGCCAATATGAAAGTGATCACCGTCGCCAACGAGCTGTTCGACAGCACGCTGGCGATGATGGGTTGAGGAGACGGACATGCGGGTCGCCAGCACACAGTTCCACGCCACCATGAACACCGCCCTGCAGGACGCGAACACGCGACTGGAGGGCATCCTGCAGCAGATGTCGAACGGCCTTCGGGTGCAGAAGCCGTCGGACGACCCGATCGCCAGCGTGCGCATCGCCCGGCTGACGCGCGAGGAGGCGGCACTCGACCAGTATCTGGAGAACATCGGCGCGCTGCGCAGCCGACTGGGGCAGAACGAGGAACTGCTGGACGGCATGAGCCGCGACGTCATGCAGGCACGCGACCTGATGGTGTGGGCGGCCGACGGCACCAATACCTCGCAGGACCTGCAGGCGATGAGCACCTCGCTGATCGCGCTGCGCGACAGCCTGATGTACTCGGCGAACAGCATCGACCAGGAGGGGCGCTACCTGTTTTCGGGTACGGCAACCGCCACCGCACCGATCGCCTTCAATGGCGCGGCGGCGGTCGGTACGCGCTACAGCTTTGCCGGCAACACCGATCCGCAGCGCGTGGTGGTCGGCAACGGCGTGACGCAGGACGCGAACGTGCATCTGCAGGAGATGGCCGATGTGCTGAACCGGCTCGATCTGGCCATCGACGCGCTGCAGGTACCGGGTGCGACGGCCAACGATCCGGCGGTGCGCGCGGTACTGGTGGGCACGCTGAACGGACTCGATACCGGGCTGGACGCGGTCAGCGCGAAGATCGCCCGCCTTGGCGGTGCGCAGACGACGCTGGAAACGCTGGAAACCAATCACGCCAACGTGAGCCTGTCGAACAAGCAGGCGATGATCACGCTCGGTCAGCTCGACTACGGCGACGCGGCGGTCAAGCTCAATGGCTACACCACCGCGGTGCAGGCGACGCAGAAGGCCTATGCCAAGGTCAGCGCGCTGTCGCTGTTCGACACGATCTGATCTTCCGTACGCACTGAATGCAGATCGGTCCTCATCTTTCGTCCGCCCGTCCGGTCGATGCGATCGGCCCGGGCAGGGCGCATGCCGCGGGCAACGCTGCGCCGCCGACGCGCGACACGCCGCGGACGCGCAATGAAGAACGCGCGCCGGCCGGATCGGCCGGGCTGAAGACATGGAGTCCGCGCTTCAACGAGCAGGTCGGCAAGGCGCAGCTTGCGGCCGACTATCTCGATCGCGGCATCGGCCAGCTGAAGTCGGTGCGCAGCCTGCTTGGTCAGCAGATCGCGGCAGGAGAAGGTGACGTCGTACTGCAGCGCCGGATCGGTCAGTTCGCGGCGCTGTGGCAGTCGCGTCCGGCGCAGACGGCCGGCAGCCTCGACCCGGCGCTGACGTTCGACGCGGTCAATCCGCCGCTGCGTCAGTTCACCGTTCGCGGACTGGACCTGGCTTCGCTGCGCGAGGGCGACAGCGAGAACCTGAGCTTTTCGGTGGCGGGAGCCGGCCGGCGCACACCGTCGGTCGCACTCGAAGCGGGTCTTCCGGACGTGGAGATCGTGCGCCGCATCGATCAGGCGCTGGCGTCGACCGGTGTGCGCGCGACTGCCGATGACCAGGGCAGGCTGGTCTTCAGCGTGGCCGAACAGGCCTGGCCTGGCGTGCGCGACACGCTGATGCTGCGCGGCGGCGGCATCCGCTGGCCGACCGGCCAGTTCAGCCGGGTGCAGGCGGAAGCACTGCCCGACCGTATCGATCCCGTTCGCTGGTCGGTCGAGGACGCCGACGCCATGCGCGCGACGCTTGCCCAGGCAACCCGCGCACTGGACGCTTTCACGCTTGCCCGCCAGCGGGTCGATGAGGTGCTGCTCGACGCGGTGCACCGTACCGGTGCCGTCCTCCCGCAGAACGCCGCCGAACGCGCCGCGGGCTTTGCCGACGCCTTTGCCACGCTGGGCGAATCTCGCAGCTATCGTGCCCTGAACGAGTTCTCCGGCGCCCTGGCGGGTATCCGGCGGGAGCGCGTGCAAGCCCTTCTTGCCGCCAGGTGAGAACGCCTCCGGCATCGTAAGGCGAGGGAATATTTCCGGAATTGACGGGTGCGGAAACGATTGTCGACAAACTGTACTGGTGTAAATCGAGGCAATTTCATTACACTTTCCCGGTACGCGCTGTCTGACCAACGTTGTTCAGCCCATGCCAAACAATTCAAAACTCGCGACCCCGGAAAAACGCTCGCGGATACGTGGCCAGGAAGGCAAGGCTAGGTTTCGCGAACAACTCCTTGCCGAAGCCAAGGACATCTACAGCCGACAAGGCTACGAAGCCGTATCGGTGCGCGCCGTCACCAAGGCGGTCGGCATTTCGCCGATGGCTTTCTATGGCTATTTCGTCAGCAAGCAGGATCTCGTCAAGCACATCTGGCTCGACTTCTTCTGCGAGCTGTTCGAGTGCCTGAAGCAGGCGAGCAACGTGAGCCAGTCGCCGGTCGAGCGGCTCAAGGCCCACGTGGATGTCTATCTGGACTACTGGGAAAGGCATCCCGAGCGCTATCGCATGGTGTATCTGTCGACCAGCGTGGACGACGAGCGAGAGCGCATTGTCTTCGACGAAGAGGATGTCGTCGCGCAGCAACTGCTCAGCCTGACCCGAGAGCGGGTGAGCGACTGTGCATGTGGCCGTCCGATTGCGGCAGAGCAGATTCACCTGCATAGCGACCTTGTTTTCCTGAAGGCGCTGGGTTACCTGCACGGCGTGCTCACGGTCGGGCGTTACCCCTTCGCGGACCTCAAGCGGATGCGTGGCTGCCTGATAGACGACATCGTCGATGGCGTGGTGCGCGCAACGGCGGCATAGACGCCGCCGCGGCTGACTCACGCCGTACCTGCGGCGTACGCGCCTGGCGCGCGGAGCGGGGCGCTCGTCTGACAGAGGGATGCCCGGACGACATGTTCCTCGGGCGCTGAACAGCGCGACCG
The DNA here is from genome assembly GCF_059552495.1 of Methyloversatilis sp. S146-33. The sequence goes on along the minus strand of NZ_JCANOT010000038.1, from coordinate 170,791 downwards.
GCCTGCCTTTGGGCCATCATCGGCCGCCGTCATTCGCTGGTGCGCGGCGTCCGTCCTACACCCTGTCGGAGCACGGCTACATCCAGATGTCACGAACTTGCCAGACTGCAGGCAAGGGCATCGTCACGGTGCCGGCCAACAACAGGAGGTTCAAAGTGACTCTCAACAGATCCATGGTCGTACTTGCGCTCGCCGCATTTTCCGCGTCGGTCTACGCTGAGCCGACATATCCGAACAAGCACCAGAAGGAAGTGATTCCGGAGGCGCAGCAGTCCGACAGCCAGAAGAAGTTCGAGCCCGAGCAGGACAAGGGCAGCCAGTCCTCCCAGTATCCCAGCAAGCACTCGAACGAGACGGTGCGCGACCGCGATACGAAGAAGAAGGCGTCCGAACGCGCCAGCGAGCGTGAACAGAACGCCTCCGGCCAGACCACCCCGGAACCGCGCAACTGACGTGACCGCGGCGCGACCGGCCGCTCGCCGCTGCGGCGGTGAGCGGGCCGGTCGATCGCTATCCAGCGGGTATGCGGATTGCCACCTCCGATCCTGAGCCGCGCCGCCTCGTTCCAGCGCGTCACGGCGACGATCGATCCCGGAGGAGAGGCGCGATGGAACCGCTCGATCTGCTGCAGTGGCCAGCGATGGCGACGACCCTGATCGCGGCCTGGCTGGTCGCCTCCACGTCGGCACGCCGACGCAAGCAGGGCTTCTACTGGTTCAGTGCCAGCAACGCGCTGTGGGCAGTGTGGGGTCTGTATGCCGGTGCCTACGCACTGGTGCTGATGCAGGCCGGCCTGTTCGCACTGAACGTTCGCGGGATGGTGAAGGCGGCCCGCACCGCCCGCATGGATGCACCGATCGTCCGCGCTGACGGCTCGCCGGATGCGTCCCACTAGTGAGGAGACAGGTTCGATGGCGTCATACAGAGTTGCACTGATACCCGGCAGTCTGCGCAAGGACTCATTCAATCGCCGTCTGGCGCTTGCCATCGGCAAGCTGCTTCCAGACGGGTTCGACACCGTGATGGTGGACATCGGCACGCTGCCGCTCTATAGCGAGGACGACGACAACGCGCCGACGCCGGCGGTCAGCCGCTTCAAGGCGACGATCGCCGAGGCGCAGGGTGTGCTGTTCGTGACGCCGGAGTACAACCGCTCGATCCCCGGTGTGCTGAAGAACGCGATCGACCACGGCTCGCGACCCGCCGGAAAGAGCGTGTGGGCCGGCAAGCCGGCCGGCATCGCCGGCATTTCGCCGGGCTCGCTCGGCACGGCGCTGGCGCAGCAGCACCTGCGCAACGTGCTGTCGCATCTGGACATGCCTGCGCTCAATGCGCCGGAGCTCTTCCTACGCTATCGCGACGACCTGTTTGACGCCGACGGCGCGCTGGCCCGGGGCGCAAGCCGTGACCTCGTCAGCACCTGGGTGCAGCGTTACGCCGCCTGGGTACGGCAGCACGCCGCCTGAGTCCGGATGTCACGCCGCGTCGCGGCGCACGAACCGGATCTGCGCTCGGCAGCGCCGGCATCCACCCGAAATCGATCCGTGCGTCGTGGCCGTCGCGCTGCAATGTCGCGCACTGGAGCAGGAAGCCGAGCGACGTCGAGGCAAGCGCAAGCATCGTGTCTTCACCCGGCCAGAGATGATGCTGGCGGACGTCTCTACTGCCCTGGCGCAGGAAGGTGAATGCGGGCCACCGTCTGTCGGGCCGCGGTGAAAAATCTGCGACCGACATGTAATTCGTGCCGGCCGATCACTGTCCTTTCACGCGGTCCTTCCGTCCACGCGCCCGCCTGCTGACGGGAACCCCGGTTGCTTCGTGCCGGCGGTCACCTCTTTCAGCGGAGCAGGTCATGAGCGTGAAGCAGCATCAACAGGACAGGTCGGGCCACGAGGGCAGGCAGCGGGGCAGCCAGAAGGCGTCGCGGCAACATGGTGGTCAGTACGACGGGCAAACATCTTCGCAACCGCACGGCGGCCCGCAGCGGGCCGAGGCGCCGGCCGGGCGGCCGATACCGGATCCGGTGCAGATACGGACGTTCCTCGGCGGGCTCGATTACCCGCTCAGGCGGGCCGATCTGATCGCGCGGGCGCGCGCCGAGGGCGCGGACGAGAACATGCTGGGAGCGCTGCTGCGCATCCCCGACCGCGCGTACGACAGCGCGGTGTCGGTGTCGAAGGAGGTCGGTGATCGTGACTGAGGCCGCACGCGGCGCGGACGGACACGCCGAGGCTCCGGCGTCGGTGCCCGGCTATTCCGCAGCGGACATCATCGCCGCGCACGACGCGTATCTCGATGGTGCGCCCCTCGCTCCGCGCGAGCTTGCAGGATGGCGCTGGATCGAGGAGAACCATCGCTGCAATGCCGCCCTGTGGCGCGAGGAGGACAAGGCGCGGCGTACCGACGTGCCGGACGCCGAAATCGTGCGTTGCAAGCGCAGCATCGACCGCTTCAACCAGCGACGGAACGATGCCGTGGAAGCGCTGGACGAATGCGTGCTCGGCGCGCTGGTCGGCACTGTCAAACCGCACCCGGACGCACAGCAATCGAGCGAGACGCTGGGCGCGATCGTCGACCGCCTGTCCATCCTGTCGCTGAAGATCTTCCATATGGGCTTGCAGACGCGGCGCGCCGACGCCAGCACAGAGCACGTTGCGAGTTGTTGCGCCAAGCTCGACGTGCTTGTCCGGCAGCGGCGTGACCTGGCGGCCTGCCTCGACCGTCTGCTGGAGGGATTGGCCAGCGGGCGCGTGATCTTCCGCATCTACCGTCAGTACAAGATGTACAACGACCCGGCGCTGAATCCGGAGCTGTACGGACGCAAGGACACCCCGGTCGTCGCGTCGGCGCGTGAAGAGGAGCGGACATCAGCGTCGATGCCCTCGTCCAGACCTGCAACCGTGGTACCGCACTGGCTGTCACGATGACCGCGCTGCCCGTGCAGACGCACACGCGATTGCGTGTCGGCGTGCCCGACCCGGGCGAGCGCGAGGCGGCGGTCGCCCCGGGCGAACCGAGGGCGGTGTTGCGCGCGGGCTACGCGCGGGCGTCGTGGCTCGGCCCGGCCAGGCTGCGTGACGCCAGCGGTCGTGACCTCATGCCATCGGGCGCCTGCTATCGCGAATTGCCGACGACGCTGGACAGGCAAGACATCGACGCACCTCGCCTGCTGCAGGAGCAAAGCCGTTGAGCGCGGTGCTGCATCCGGCGGCGGACGACGGCCTGGACTTCGGCGCGGTGGAGCGCATCGCCGTGCTGCGCGCCAATGGCCTCGGCGATTTCATCTTCGCGCTGCCTGCGCTGCGCGCGCTGCGGCTGCGCTTTCCGGACGCGCAACTGGTGCTGCTCGGCAAGCCGTGGCACAAGCGCTTCCTTACCGGCCGCGGCCCGGTGGTGGACGACGTGGTGGCGCTGCCACCGATCACCGGCGTCGGCGTGCCGCCGGAGCAGGGGGCGCGCGAGGACCCGCGTGCCATCGACGCCTGCATCGCCGGGCTGCGCGAGCGGCGTTTCGATCTCGCCTTCCAGATGCACGGCGGCGGACGCTACTCGAACCCCTTCATCAGGCAGATCGATGCGCGCTACAGCTTCGGCCTGCACACGCCGGACGCGGTCCGCCTGGACCGCTCCCTGCCCTATATGAGACTGCAGAACGAACGTCTGCGTCTGCTCGAAGTGGCGGCGCTCGCCGGCGCCCACACCTGGGAACTCGATCCGCGGCTGCCGGTGCTGGTGCGTGACGAGGTGGAACTGGAGTCGGTCCTCTGTCTGCCGGACGCTCCGCTGGCGGTGCTGAGCCCCGGCGCGACCGACCCGCGACGACGTTGGCCGCCGGCACGCTTTGCCCGCGTCGGTGACGCGCTGGCGGACGCCGGAGCCGTCGTGGTGGTGCAGGGTGACGCCTCCGAGCGGGCGCTCACCGCCGCCGTGACAGCGGCGATGACGCGACCGGCGATCGACGTCGGCGGCAGACTGTCGCTCGACGGGCTGGCCGCACTGCTGGGTCACGCCTGCATCGTGGTCGGCAATGACAGCGGTCCACTGCATCTTGCACAGGCGGTGGGCGCGGCGACGGTTGGCCTTTACTGGCTCGTCAATCTCGTCGTATCCGGTCCGCCGACCGCGCAGCGCCGCCGTGTCGCGCTGTCGGTCACCGCCGACTGCCCGGTCTGTGGCCGCGACAACGTCGCCGTGCGCTGCGAGCACGACCCCTGTTTCATCGAGGACATCCGCGAAGACGAAGTGCTCACGCTGACGCTCGACCTGTGGACGCAGGAGCGCCGCGATCAAGCAGTCCGCGAATCTGTCGCATGACCTCCGCCTGACCCTGATCGGTGGTCGTCCCGTCGTCCGGCGCCATTACGCAGCGATGGCGCATGCGGTCTTCCGGCGCCCAGCGTTCGAGCTCGGAGCAACGGAAGATAACGACCGACGGTGTGCGCAGCGCGGCCGCAATGTGCGACACACCGGTGTCGTTGCACACCAGCAGACGGGCGCCGCCGATCAGTGCGGCCAGGGCGCCCGCGCTGATCGGCGACGCGGCGTCGATGGCCGGAGCGTGCATCGCCTGGCGCACGCGCGCCGTCAGCGCTCTTTCCTCGCCCGATCCGGTCAGCACGACCGTCCAGCCGGTCAGCGCGTGGACGGCGTCCGCCACTGCGGCGAAGCGTTCCGCCGGCCAGCGACGCCGCGGGTCGCGTGCGCCGGGGTGGATGCACACGTAGGGGCGGCCACCGAGCGCGAAGGCGATTCCGCTGGTGGCCAGTTCCGCGTGATCCGCCGGCAGCAGCGGAAATTCCAGTCTGCGGTACGACGACGGCGCGCCGAGGTGATCCATCAATGCAAGCAGCCGCCCGACCTCGCTGCCGCGCGTCGGGTAGGGCAGACAGCTTCCATTCTCGTCCGGCAGGCCGAAGCCCGCCTGGCGCGCAGCGCCGAACAGCGCCACGACGGGGTTGGAAAGCCCGCCGCTGCCGTGCATCTGGATGGCCAGATCGAAACCTCGCGTCTGCGCCTCCGCGACGAAGGCGGGAATCGCCGACAGATCGGGTGCCCGTTCGGGCAGACCGGGAAATCCGGGGAAGGCCAGGAAGTCGTCGATGTAATGCGGAAACCGTGCGGCGAGTCCGGCGGCCCAGGGTAGGCCGACCAGTGTGATCGCTGCGTCGGGACAGCGCATGCGCAGCGCGCGCAGCGACGGAATGGCGCACAGCATGTCGCCGAGCTGAAGTGCGCGGAACACGACGATGTTGCGCGGACGGATGCGACTCAGAAGCGGTGCGTGCATGACGGTTCTCCGGTGGCGGACCGCGATGCCTTGCAATTGGCGGACCGAGGGCGGACCAAGAGCGGACCGGGAACGCCGATTGCTGCGCTCGCTGCAGTCCCGCGTCCGTCGTGCCGCCGCCTCGAGCGGTCGCGACGGTCGCGGCTCCGCGGCTTCACGCGGCGGCAAGGGCGCCGCACTGGCGAAAGGACGGGCGATGACGGACAAACGAGAAGACACGATGCCGGCCGGCTGGTCGCAGCTGGCGGGATTTCCCGGTGGCGGCATCTTCGGTCGTGGCCGGCGCGGCCGCCTGGCGCCCGTGTCGGTGTCGCGTCCTGCCGGCGCGGCGCGTCCGCCCGACGGCGCGGTGGGCCGCACCGCCTTCGCGCGCGAGCTGCTCGCCGGCCTGCAACAGCCGCGCAAGACCACACCGTGCAAATATTTCTACGATGCATGTGGCGCCGCACTGTTCGAACAGATCTGCGCGCAGCCGGAGTACTACCTGGCACGGGCCGAACTGTCGCTGCTCACCCGCCACGCGACGCGCCTGACCGAGTGCATCGGTGAGGACGCGGAACTGATCGAGTTCGGCGCCAGTTCCCCGGTCAAGGCCTCGGTGCTGCTGCACGTGATGCGTCATCCGGCCGCCTACGTGCCGGTCGATATTTCGGGTGGGGCGCTGCTCGAGACTGCCGGTGCCATTTCGATGGCCTTTCCCGGCCTCGACGTGCGCCCGCTGATGGCCGACTACACCGGCGACACAGCGCTGACGCACGCGCTCGACCCGGCGCGTCGGCGGGTCGGCTTCTTTCCGGGGTCGTCGCTGGGCAACTTCGAAGCGGAGGAGGCGCTGGCCCTCCTGATCCGCCTGCGCAAGCTGCTGCAGGGCGGTGGCCTGCTGATCGGCGTGGATCTGGTCAAGGACCCGAGCCGGCTGCACGCGGCATACAACGACGCTGCCGGCGCGACGGCCGCCTTCAACCGCAACGTGCTGGTGCGCGCGAATCGCGAACTGGGTGCCGACTTCAGGCCGGAGCAGTTCGCGCACTACGCCTTCTACGACCCGGTCGCCCGGCGCGTCGAGATGCATCTCGTGAGCCTGTGCGATCAGGATGCCCATGTCGCCGGACGCCGGTTGCACTTCGACGAAGGTGAATCGATACGCACCGAGTATTCGCACAAGTACACGGTGCAGGCGTTCCGTGCGCTGGCCACCCGGGCCGGCTTCCGCCCGCGGCTCAGCGCCATCGACAGCGACGGGCTGTTCAGCCTGCACTGGCTGGAGTCGCCCGCCTGAGCGGGCTGCGGACCCCTTTCCCATCCGTCACCACAGGAGCTGCCATGTTGCCGACCACCGCCGAACGCGTTCCGATGAACACATCCGAAGCCGTGAACGAACTGATCCGCACGCGCACGCTGAGGAATCTCGACCGTGCCGCGCTCGGCGACCGCGGCACGATAGATCGCAGGCTGGCCGAACTGGACAGCGAGTGGGACATCGAACGCTGCCTCGAGGTGAATGCCGCATCGGCGTCGATTGCCGGCTGCCTGCTCGGGCTGTTCGTGAGCAGGCGTTTCTTTGCAGTGCCTGCGCTGGTCGGTAGCTTCCTGCTGCAGCACGCGCTGCAGGGCTGGTGCCCGCCGCTGCCGCTGATGCGACGGCTCGGCGTGCGCACGCTGAGCGAAATCGACGACGAGCGGCAGGCGCTGCTCGTACTGCGCGCCCGCAAGTCGGTCGACGGGCTCGGCCGTACCTTGCGCTGAGGGCGCCGCATGACTGAATCGGCAGGCAAGGCAGGCGGCAGCCTGTTCAGTGGTCACGACATCTACCTCTTTCGCGAAGGATCGCATGCGCGGCTGTATGAACGGCTGGGCTGTCAGCTTGATCCGCCACCGCCCGGCGAGGGCGGCCGCAGCGACGCGCGCTTCGCCGTGTGGGCGCCGAACGCCCGGGCGGTCGAGGTGGTCGGCGATTTCAACGGCTGGTCGCATGGCCACCCGCTGCAGGCGCGGCTCGACGACTCCGGCATCTGGGAAGGCTGCGTGCCGGGCGTAAGCCGGGGCGACGCTTACAAGTACCGCATCCATCGCGCCGACGGTCATGTCATCGACAAGGCCGATCCGCTCGCCTTCTTCTGTGAACTGGCCCCCGCCACGGCGTCGCGCGCCTGGCGCTTCGAGTACGACTGGAAGGATGCCGCATGGATGGCGTCGCGCGCGGCGCGGCAGGCGGCTGACGCGCCGATCAGCATCTACGAGGTCCATCTCGGCTCGTGGCTGCGGCCGCACGAGGGCACTCTGCCGACCTACCGTGACATCGCGCAGCGGCTGGCCGACTACGCCTGCGACATGGGCTTTACCCACGTCGAACTGATGCCGGTGAGCGAGCATCCGTTCTACGGCTCCTGGGGCTATCAGTGCACCGGCTACTTCGCGCCAACCTCGCGCTACGGCACCCCCGAGGACTTCATGTTCCTGGTCGACACGCTGCACCAGGCCGGTCTGGCCGTCATCCTCGACTGGGTGCCGTCGCACTTCCCGGCCGACGCGCATGGTCTGGCGGTATTCGACGGCACCCATCTGTACGAGCACGTCGACCCGCGTCAGGGCTTCCACCCGGAATGGCATTCCTGCATCTTCAACTACGGCCGGCACGAGGTGTGCGCCTTCCTGCTGTCGAGTGCGCTGTTCTGGATCGACCGCTACCACATTGACGCGCTGCGCGTCGATGCCGTCGCCTCCATGCTCTACCTCGACTACGCGCGTCGCGACGGCGAGTGGGTGCCCAACCGCTACGGCGGGCGCGAGAACCTGGACGCGGTGGCCTTCCTGCGCAGTCTGAACCAGGCGGTCGCGCGCGATCACCCGGACGTGCTCACCATCGCCGAGGAATCGACCTCCTGGCCCATGGTGTCGCGCGCGGTGCACCTCGGCGGTCTGGGCTTCAGCCAGAAATGGAATATGGGCTGGATGAACGACACGCTGGCCTATTTGCGGCACGACCCGGTGCACCGTCGCTTCCATCACGGCGCTGTCACCTTCTCGATCTGGTACGCCTTCCAGGAGAACTTCCTGCTGCCGCTGTCGCACGACGAAGTGGTGCATGGCAAAGGCTCGCTGCTGGCGCGCATGCCGGGCGACGAGTGGCAGCGCTTCGCCGGCCTGCGCGGTCTGTTCGGCTACATGTGGGCGCACCCGGGAAAGAAGCTGCTGTTCATGGGGGGCGAATTCGGCCAGTGGCGCGAGTGGGCGCACGAGGGCCAGCTCGACTGGCCTCTGCTGGACCAGCCGCTGCACGCCGGCCTGCGCCGCTGGGTGGCCGATCTGAACCGCATCTACCGCGAATGCCCGGCGCTGCACGAACTTGACTTCGACGCGACCGGCTTCCGCTGGGCGGTGGCCGATGACGCCGACAACAGCGTGCTCGCCTTCCTGCGTCTCGCACGCGACGGCCGCTGCCTGCTTGCGGTCTGCAACTTCACGCCGGTGCCGCGCACGCACTACAGCGTCGGCGTGCCGCACGGCGGCCACTGGCGCGAACTGCTGAACAGTGACGCCGCGCTCTACGGCGGCAGCGGTGCCGGCAATCTCGGTGGCACCCAGGCGGTTCCGGTGCCGATGCACGACCAGCCGTGGTCACTGAATCTGACGCTGCCACCGCTCGCGGTGCTGTGGCTGGTTCCGGAGGACGAACACCATGGATCATCTGTCTGATCTCCCGGCCGAGGGCCGCATCCGCGCCGTCGTGTCGGACCTGACGCCGGCGGTCGACGGCGGCCGTTTTGCCGTCAAACGCAGCCTCGGTGAAACGCTCACCGTGGAGGCGAACTGCTTCGCCGACGGTCACGACGCGGTGCTGGCGCTGCTGTGCTGGCGGCGCGACGACGAGAGCGCGACGACCTGGCACGCGGTGCCGATGCAGCCGCTGGGCAACGACCGCTGGCGCGCGACGCTGCGTCCCGATCGCTGCGGACGCTGGTGGTATTCGGTGTCGGCCTGGGTCGATCCCTTCCGTTCGTGGCGTTCGCAGATGGCGCGCCGTACCGACGACGCCGACATCCGCCTCGCCGCGCTCGAAGGCGCGTCGCTGGCCGAGGCGGCGGCGTTGCGCGCCGGCGAGGCGCTGGCTGACCGCAACCAGCTGCTGCGCTGGGCGGAGCGACTGCGCAACGACGGCGCGCACGCCGACGCGCCGGCGCTGAAGGCGCTCGCCCTCGACGACACCATGGCCGAGGTCGCCGCCCGCCATCCGGACCGCCGCTGGCCGGCCGTCCATGCCCCGATGCCGCTCGACGTCGACCGCGCGCTGGCGCGCTTCGGTGCCTGGTACGAACTGTTCCCGCGCTCGCTGGGCGAGGGCGGCCGGCACGGCCGCTTCGACGACGTGATCGCGCGGCTGCCGGCCATCGCCGCGATGGGCTTCGACGTGCTCTACCTGCCGCCGGTGCATCCGATCGGTCGGGTGCGGCGCAAGGGACGCAACGGCGTGGTCGTCGCCGGGTGCGACGAGCCGGGCAGTCCGTGGGCCATCGGTGCAGCCGAAGGCGGCCACACCGCAGTGCATCCGCAACTGGGCACGCTCGACGACTTCCGTCGTCTGGTGGGAGAAGCGGAGCGTCGTGGCATCGACATCGCGCTCGACATCGCCTTGCAGTGCGCGCCCGATCACCCGTGGGTGACCGACTGCCCGCAGTGGTTCCGCCGGCGCCCGGACGGCAGCGTGCAGTACGCCGAAAATCCGCCGAAGAAGTACCAGGACATCTATCCCTTCGACTTCGAATGCGAGGACTGGCGCGGATTGTGGCAGGCGCTGGCCGGCATCTTCCGGCACTGGATCGCGCAGGGCGTCAAGGTGTTCCGGGTGGACAACCCGCACACCAAGTCCTTCGCCTTCTGGGAGTGGCTGATCGGCACGCTGCGCCGCGAACACCCCGATCTGGTCTTCCTGTCCGAGGCGTTCACGCGACCGCAGGTGATGCACCGCCTGGCCAAGCTCGGCTTCAACCAGTCCTACACCTATTTCACCTGGCGCAACACGCGCGCCGAACTGACCGACTACCTGGAGGAACTGAGTGCCGGGCCGGGGCGCGATTACTTCCGGCCCAATCTGTGGCCGAACACACCGGACATCCTGCCCGAGTACCTGCAGAGCGGCGGTCGCCCGGCCTTCGTCGCGCGCCTCGTGCTGGCAGCAACGCTGGGCACCAGCTACGGCATCTACGGACCGGCCTTCGAGCGCATGGAAGCACGACCGCGCGAGCCGGGCAGCGAGGAGTACCTAGACTCAGAGAAGTACCAGCTGCGCGAGGGCGGACACGCCGACGGCGACGGGCTGGCGCCGCTGATCGCCACCATCAACCGCATCCGTCGCGACAACCCGGCGCTGCAGTTCCCGGGCGGCCTGCGTTTCCTGCCGGTCGACAACGAACAGCTGATCGCCTACGCGAAGCACGATGCGGCGAGCGGAAACGCCGTCGTCGTCGTCGTCAATCTGGATCCGCATCACGTGCACACCGGCTGGCTCGAACTCGATCCGGCCGCGTACGGCGGGAGCGATGACGAGGGCAGCGTGCAGATGCACGACCTGCTCGGCGGAGAGCGCTATCAATGGGCGCCGGGACGCAACTTCGTCCGGCTCGATCCGCAGCGCCTGCCGGCGCACGTGTTCCAGGTTCGCCGGCGCGTGCGCAGCGAGCGTGACTTCGACTACTACCTCTGACCGGAGGCGCCATGGACCGAATCGACGCCGGCGCCGCCGGCCCGCTCCACCCACAGCCGGCCGACGACCCGCTGTGGTTCAAGGACGCGGTCATCTACGAACTGCACGTCAAGGCCTTCTTCGATTCGAACGACGACGGCGTCGGCGATTTCGCCGGTCTGACGCAGAAGCTCGACTACATCCGCGATCTTGGCGTGGACACGCTGTGGCTGCTGCCCTTCTACCCGTCGCCGTTGAAGGACGACGGCTACGACGTGGCCGACTACCACGGCGTGCTGCCGGCCTACGGCACACGCGCTGACTTCCGCCACTTCGTGCGCGAGGCGCACCGCCGTGGCCTGCGCGTGATCACCGAACTGGTGATCAACCACACCTCGGACCAGCACCCGTGGTTCCAGGCCGCCCGCCGCGCACCCAAGGGTTCGTCCAAGCGTGACTATTACGTGTGGAGCGACGACCCGAAGCGCTACGCCGGTACGCGCATCATCTTCACCGACACCGAAACGTCGAACTGGACCTGGGACCCGGTGGCCGGCGCCTATTACTGGCACCGCTTCTTCAGTCACCAGCCCGACCTCAACTTCGAAAATCCGCGCGTGCTGCGCGCCGTGCTGCGCACCATGCGCTTCTGGCTGGACATCGGCGTCGATGGCTTTCGGCTCGACGCGGTGCCCTATCTGCGCGAGCGCGAGGGCACGAACAACGAGAACCTGGCCGAGACGCACGCCACCATCCGCGAAATCCGCCGCGTCATCGACGAGCATTACCGCGGCCGTGTCCTGCTGGCCGAAGCCAACCAGTGGCCGGAGGACGTGCGGGAGTATTTCGGTGACGGCGACGAATGCCACATGGCCTATCACTTCCCGCTGATGCCACGGCTGTTCATGGCGCTGGCGCAGGAGGACCGCTATCCGGTCACCGACATCATGCGGCAGACGCCGGACATCCCGGAGAACTGCCAGTGGGCCATCTTCCTGCGCAATCACGACGAACTGACGCTGGAAATGGTGACCGATCGCGAACGCGATTACATGTGGCAGTTCTTCGCCAACGATCCGCGCATGCGGCTCAACGTCGGCATCCGTCGCCGCCTGGCGCCGCTGCTGGAGAACAGCCGCGACCGCATCGAACTGATGTCCTTCCTGCTGTTCACGCTGCCCGGCTCGCCCATCGTCTATTACGGCGACGAACTGGGCATGGGGGACAACGTCTATCTGGGCGACCGCAACGGTGTGCGCACGCCGATGCAATGGACGTCCGACCGCAACGCCGGCTTTTCGCGCGCTGACCCGCAGCAGCTCTACCTGCCGCCCGTCATGGATCCGGTCTACGGCTACCACGCGATCAATGTCGAGGCGCAGGCGCGCAACCCGCATTCGCTGCTCAACTTCACCCGCCGCCTGATCGCGATGCGGCGCAGCTTGCGCGCCTTCGGACGCGGTTCGCTGGTCTTCCTCGAACCGGGTAACCGCAAGGTGCTGGCCTATCTGCGGGAGTATGTCGACGAGCAGGGCAACGAGCAGCGCGTGCTGTGCGTGGCCAATCTCGCGCGCACGCCGCAGGCGGTCGAACTCGATCTGTCGCGGCACGAGGGCAGGGTGCCGATGGAAATCAGCGGACGCGCGGCCTTTCCGCCGGTCGGTCGTCTGCCCTATCTGCTCACCTTGCCCGGTCACGGCTTCTACGCCTTCGAACTGTCGGCGCAGGCGCCGCCGCCCGAGTGGCACGAAGACCGCATGCCGCAGCCCGATCTGCCCATCCTGGTGCTGACCCACGGCTGGGAAACCTTTGTCGGCGGCGACGGCGGCAGCACGGTGCGCAGCGACATCGCGCGGCGCAACCGCGAACGCCTGCTCGATGAAGCCATGCTGCCCTTCCTGCGCACGCGCCGCTGGTTCGCGGCAAAGTCGGCGACGCCGACACGGGTCAGTCTGGACGAAGTGCGCGAGTGGCGCGCCAACGGCGGTTCATGGCTGTTGTCGGTGTTGCGTGTCGATTTCGCGGAGGTTGCGCCCCAGTTCTACTTCCTGCCGCTGGCGACGGCGTGGGAGGACGAGCCCGATTACCCGGTGGACCGCGTCGGCGGCGCGGCGCTGGCCCGGGTGCGCGAGCAGGCGCGCATGGGTCTGCTGTACGACGCCTTCGCCGACGCGCTGTTCTGCCGAACCTTCGCCGACGCGCTCGAACGCGCCGACACGCTGCCGCTGGCCGGCGGCAAGCTGGTGTTCCATCGCGAGGCGGGCTGGGCCGAACTGCGGCCGGCGGCGGACGACGAGGTCCGGCCGGCAGCGGCCGACCAGACCAATACCGGCGTGTTCATGGGCCCGCGTCTTTATCTGAAGGCTTACCGGCTGTTGCAGCCCGGTCTGAATCCAGAGATAGAGATCGGCCGCTTTCTCGCTGCGCGCGGCTTTCCGGGCACGCCGCAGCTCGCCGGCGCAGTCGAGTACGAGGCCGCCGATGGCCGGCGTTGTGCGCTGGCCATCGCTCAGCAGCGCGTCGACAACCAGGGTACGGCGTGGGACTACGCGCTCGAACACTTCGCGCGCATGTTCTCCGGCGATGCCTGGCCGGGCAGCGTCGAGCCGATGGACGAATATCCGGGGCTGAACCGGATATTCACGCTGCAGATGAGCGCGCTGGGCAAGGCTGTCGCCGATCTGCACGCTGCGCTCACCGATGCCGGAAGCGATCCGGCCTTTGCGCCGGTGCCGCTCGCCGCCGCCGAGGCGCACACGATGCGCGAGCGCGTGCTGCTTGAACTGGAGCGCAGCTTCGCTCAGCTCGAGGGTGCGCGCGACCGCATCGACCGCCAGACCGCCGACGACGTCGCCCTGCTGCTCGCCCAGCGCGAGGTGCTGCGCCAGCAGCTGATGGCGCTGCCGCTCGACGCGAGCGCGATGCAGTGCATCCGCATCCATGGAGACCTTCATCTCGGTCAGGTGCTGCGCGCGCAGGAGGCGTTCGTCATCGTCGACTTCGAGGGCGAGCCGGCACGCCCGGTGGACGCGCGCCGCGGCAAGCAACTCGCGCTGCGCGACGTCGCTTGCATGATCCGCTCGATCGATTACGCGATCAGGACCGCTGCGCAGCGGGTGCTGCACACCCAGCCCGAGCGCGCGGGCGAACTGGCGACGATGGCGACCGCGGCCTGTGCCGACGCGGTCGCCGCCTTCCTGAATGGCTACTCGGGCGGAGATTCGCTGCCCGCGGCGGCCGGCGACTTCCTCGAACTTTTCTCGCTCGAACGCCTGCTCTACGAACTGCGCTACGAACTGGACAACCGCCCTGACATGGTCGGTCTGCCGCTGGCCGCACTGATCGAAGCGAGCGGAGCGGAAAAAACGTTTCCCGCGCTGTAATTCCTACCGGAAACGGCGCGCGGGCGCCGCACCCGCCTTAGGTCGCGGCGGGAACACCCCTTGCAGGCATCCGGACAGGCAGCGCTTCGCCGCTGCATTCCGACATGTGTTTCTTCGCAAGAAGTGGAGACCCCAGATGAATCTTCTCGACCACAAGGGCGTGCCGCTCGACAAGCAGGGACTGAGCTGGAAGGAGATGGCAGGCCAGCCCATCAGCAAGCTCGACGACGAGGCGTTCACGCGCGTCCGCATCATCCTGATGAACGGCATCGAACTGGATGCCCTGCGCCTGTCGCATATCGGGGCACGAATGAACGCCGAACTGCGATTGCCGCTGGCGCGCGTGCGGCGTATCGAGCAGCACCAGGCGACCGCGGTGAACTGGCTGATCGGCGCCGACCACTCGCCGCTCGAAACGACCATCGCCTACGAGCAGGTGGCCATCGAGGTGACGGCGGCGGTGGCGCAGCAGGAGCCCGATCCCCACCTGGCGCAGGTGTACCGCTTCGGCCTGCTGGAGGACTTCGATCACCTCTACCGCTATTCGGCACTGCTGGACCGGATGGAGGGCAAGGACGCCAACAACATCCTGCAGGGCAATACCGACATCGTGCCGGGGCGCCCCACCGTGGACGAACACCGCGCGCCGGAGGACGACCTGCGCCACCCCTATGGCGCGAAGGCCGATCTGCTGTCCAAGCTGCACGCGACCATGATCACCGCGGCCGAATACCAGACGCACGACTACTACATGACGATAGGGCCGACCTTCGCCGACCCGGTGGCGCGTCAGCTCTACGCCGAGATCGCGTCAATCGAGGAACAGCACGTGACCCAGTACGGTTCGCTGCTGAATCCGCGGCAGAGCTTCCTCGAGCTGTGGCTGCTGCACGAGGCGGCCGAGGTCTATGGCTACTACAGCTGCGCGCAATCGGAAAGCAATCCGCGGCTGCGCGCGATGTGGGAGCGCTTCTGCGACTACGAGCTGGGCCACCTCCACCTCGTCTGCGAGCTGATGAAGGAGCACGAGCGGCGCGACCCGGCCGAGGTGCTGTCGCGCGAACTGCCGGCGCCCTTGCCCTTCCATAGCCAGCGCGAGTTCGTGCGCGAAGTGCTGGCGACCGAGGTGGACCTGCGCGCCAGCGGCCCGGACTTCGTGCCGCTCGAGCAGGAGAACCCGGCGTCGATCGCCTATCGGGAGCGCGTCAATGCCGACGGCTCGCCGTCGACCGAAGTGGCCGCCGCCTATCACTGGACGTCCGGTACCGAACTGAACCGTCCGCTGGCCCGCGCGGCGTGACCGTCCGCCGACAAGGAGTACGAAACATGGAGAACGTGACCCGCAGCGGTTTCAACCGCACCGGCGCGCAGACCTCGCTGCATACGGTGCAGAACATGCAGGCCTTCGCCGACGAACAGTCCCCGTCCGGACCTGCGCACATCGACGGCGTGCTCGAAGGGCGTTCGATAGCGGCCGTGCGCGCCGAGTTCGTGCAAGAGGCCGAGCGTATCGGCTCGGTTCCGATACCGACCACGCTGACCGGCGTGCTGGCGACCGGCCTGTCCAAGCTGACCGGCCATCGTCCGGAGGTGCTGGTGGACAAGCTGGGCGAGCGCCTCGCTTACGAACGCACCGGCGTGCGCCTCTATCAGGCCCTGATCGACAAGGCCGAGGCGGTGCAGGCGGAGGTCGCGCTGCCTTTCACCATCGCCGAACTGAAGCACATCCGCGACGAGGAACTGGAGCACATGCACATCGTGACCTCGGCGCTGGAAGGACTGGGCGCCGATCCGACCGCGCAGACCCCGTGTGCCGACGTGATCGGCGTCGCCAGCAGCGGCGCCATGCAGGTGCTCAGCGATCCGCGCACGACGATCGCCCAGTGCCTCGACACCCTCCTGTCGGTCGAACTGACCGACGGCGCCGGCTGGGATCTGCTGATCCGCCTTGCCGGTTCGGCCGGACAGGACGAACTGATCAAGCCCTTCCGCGAGGCGCTCGCCCGTGAGCAGGAACACGCGCAGCAGGTGAAGGGCTGGCTTGAACGCGCCGTCGTCGACGATCTGGACTGACGGCAACCGCGGCCCACAGGTCGCCTTTTCTCAGGAGGACGAACAGATGAGTACACCGAGCACCCGTGCAACCGAAGCCACGCCGCGCGCGACCGACGAAGTGAAGGTCTACGCCGGTGACACCGGCCACCCCATCGTCGATGACTACGGTGGCGACGCCGGCGAGGAACTGATGGCCAGCGAGTCGACGCGGCTGCAGCGCTGCCGCGAACAGCTTTCGCACGTGAGCGAGCACTGCCGCGAGCGGGTGCAGGCGCGTCCATTCACCGCCCTCGCGCTGGCGTCCTTCCTCAGCGCAGCGGTCGGCGTCTGCCTCGGCATGAAGATGCACCGCAGCGCGCGCTGGCACTGGCGCTGAGCAGCGGCGCGAAACCGGACGAGGAGAGACCCGTGATCAATGGCAACAAGCTGACAGGGGGTGTGCCTCCGCAGGAGCAGGACGTTCAGCCCGGGCAGGAAGTGCCGATGCAGCCACCGCCGCGCGACATGATGGAGGACTACCGGGGCGTGGCGAAGCTGCGCGACCGCGTGGCCATCGTCACCGGCGGCGACAGCGGCATCGGCCGCGCGGTATCCGTGGCTTTCGCGAAGGAGGGGGCGCACGTGGTGATCGCCTACCTGGACGAGCACGAGGATGCGCAGGCCACGCTGGCCGAGGTCGAGGAGCAGGGCGTGCGGGGTCTGCTTCGCGCCGGCGACATCGGCGACGAGGCCTTCTGCCGCAAGCTGGTGGACGACACGCTGGAGCACTTCGGCCGGCTGGACATCCTGGTAAACAACGCCGGCGAGCAGCACCCGCAGCCGAGCCTGACCGATATCACGACGGATCAGCTCGAACGCACCTTCCGCACCAACATCTTCGGCATGTTCCACCTGACGCGTTTCGCGCTGCCTCATCTGAAGGAGGGCGCCTGCGTCATCAACACGACCTCGGTCACCGCCTACCGCGGCAGTGCGCGCCTGATCGACTACGCCGCCTCCAAGGGTGCCATCGTGTCCTTCACCCGCTCGCTGTCGGCGGCGCTGGCGAAGCAGGGCATCCGGGTCAATGCCGTCGCGCCGGGTCCGATCTGGACGCCGCTGATCCCGGCGACCTTCGACAAGGACGAAGTCGCGTCCTTCGGAACCGACGAGCCGCTGGGCCGGCCCGGCCAGCCTGAGGAGGTGGCACCGAGCTACGTCTTCCTCGCCAGCGCCGACGCCAGCTACATGACCGGGCAGGTGCTGCATCCCAACGGTGGCGAGATCGTCAATGGCTGATCCAACCTGAAGGGAAATCCATGGAAACGAATGACGCGACGGCATCGAGCGCAGGCGCGCCGCTGGCGCCCGAAATGCAGCGCTGCATCGACACCTGCCACGAGTGCGAGCGCATCTGCCTGCACATGGCGACCGGTCATTGCCTGTCGCTTGGCGGGCGGCACGCCTTGCCCGAGCATCTGAGCACCATGCTCGTGTGCGCGCGGATGTGCGGCACGGCTGCCGACGTGATGGCGATGAATTCGACGCTTCACCGGCAGGTGTGCGCCGTCTGCGCCGACCTGTGCGACGCCTGCATCACCCGTTGCCGCGACCTCGACGACATGGACGCCTGCATCGAGGTGTGCGAGCGCTGCAAGACCGAGTGCGAGGCGATGGTCGATGCCTGATCGGGCGCGCCCGGGGCGCCGCGGCGGCGGTGTTCCGTCGCGCGCGCGGAACGCCGATTGCATGAATGGACGGCCCCTTTCGGGGCATCCCATCCCAATCGCAAGGAGCGAGCCATGGAAACGAGAACCGTTGAATCGATTCAATTCGGAGCCGAGGCGATTCCACCGCACAGCGGCATACACTGGAGCGCCATCTTCGCCGGCCTGGCGGTCGGCCTGTCCGCCCACCTGCTGATGATGCTGATCGGCATCGCCGCCGGTTTTGCCGTGTATGGCACCGGCGAGCGCCCGGACGGCGGCAGCATTTCCATGGTCGCCGCCAGCTGGAACACCTTCAACATGCTGGTGTCCGCCTTCGTCGGCGGCTATGTGGCGGCGCGCTGCAGTGCGCTGAAGCGCGGCTCCGACGGCCTGCTGCACGGCATCGTGTCCTGGGGGGCGACCATGCTGTTCTTCGCCATCCTGACCGGCTCGCTGACCGGCAACGCAGTCACCGGCGCCTTCGGAGTCGCCGCGGTCCGTTCGGCAGCTGTGGCCGAGGAGGCTGCGCCGTCGTCGATCGGCCAGCTCATCGACCGCGTCAATGCCGGCGACCGTGAAGGCGCGGTGGCGCTGATGCGCGAACGCTTCGGCCTCACCGACGAACAGGCGCAACAGGCAGTAGACGAAGCGATGGCCATGCTCGGTCCGGACGGCACGCGCACCGCTGAAGGTCTGAACGACGCGGCGAAGGCCGCATCCATCGTCAGCACCTGGCTCAGCGTGGCGATCCTGCTGTCGCTGCTGTCCGCTGCGGCCGGCGGCGCGCTGGGAGCGCGCAGCACGCGCAAGCGTTCGCTTCCGCGCGTGCAGGCGACGCGGGCGACCGTGTACGGCGACGGGCATCCGTCGCCGATGCGGGGCTGAGCATGGCTCAGCCCGGACCTCTGGGTGGCGGCCCCGCCGGGCACGGACCGGCGCAGTCGCTCGAACCCGGCGAGACGACGTCGATCGGCAGCGACCCGCCCGGCGCCGGGGGCGATGCGCTGCCGGGCAGTGCGACGACCGTCGGTCGCGCCGCCGGCGGCAGCGGAGAACGCGCCGCGTCGGCGTCGTCCCGTCTGCTCGATCTGACGGCGCTCGTTGGCGCCACCGTGCACGGACCGGCGGATGCGACGCTGGGACATGTCGACGCCGTGCTGGCCGACCCGCATTCGGGGCGACTTGCCTATCTGGTACTGACGCCATTGCCCGGCCTGATCGAGGGGCCGCGTGCCATTCCGTGGTCGGTGATCGCCGCCCATCTGACGGAGGGGCAGTTGCATCTGCCCTACAACGCCGACACGCTCGGCATGGCGCCGGCGACCGACAACGGCCGCGTTCCGGACGAGGACGGCGACTGGGTGCAGCAGCTGCACGACTTCTTCGGGTGTCGCCCTTACTGGGTTGCCTGAATCTCGCGGCGCGGCGGCGGTCGGAGTTTCAGCTGCCGCCGTGCCGCGACAGCAGCGTATAGAAGCTGTACTCGCGCACCCGTCCCTGTCCTCCTCCGCGTTCGTCCCCATCGTCGCCGCAGGGCGCATGCAGCGCGCCACGACGGTGAGCGGCTGCGACCTGGCCGCTGCGCTGCTGGCGCAGCAGGACGCGCGCGGCGTAACGGTCGGAGGCGCGGGGCAGCATGAAGCTGCCGGCGGACAGCAGTCGCGCCGGCGCGCCGACGTAGATGTCGCGGCGCGGTTGCGCGGCCGCGTACAGCAGCGCCTCGGCCACCACGTCCGGTGCGTACACCGGCCCGGGCAGTTGCGGTTCGACGTCCATGAAGTTCGCCGCGTGACGCGGCAGCGGCGTATCGATCGAGGCCGGCTTGACCAGGGTGAGCGACACCGGCGCGCCCGCGGCCTCGAGTTCGGCGCGCAGCGAATCGGTGTAGCCGCGCACCGCATGTTTCGATGCGGCGTATGCCGCCTGCAGTGGCAGGCCGACGTCGCTCGCCTCGCTGCCGACGTTGATCAGCGCACCGCCGCGCGCCTTCAGCGTTTCGAGCGCGACTACGCAGCCATGCACGACGCCCCAGAAGTTGGTTTCGAACAGCCGCCGCATGTCTGTCAGCGGCACGTCGGCGTGGGGGCCGAATATCGACACGCCGGCGTTGTTGATCCAGGTGTCGAAGCCCCCATAGGTATCGATCGCCGCACGCGCGATGCGGCGTACCTCGTCCAGATGTCCGACGTCCGCGATGACCGGCGTGACCGCGTGGCCGGCGTCGCCCAACCGGCTCGCGATCGCATCGAGCGCGCCGCCGTCGCGCGCCGCGATCACCACCCGTGCCCCGCGCTGCGCCGCCATCCGCGCGGTCGCCAGGCCGATGCCGCTGGAGCCGCCTGTCACCACGATCACTTGCTCGGCAACCGGCTTCAGCACGATGCGGCCCGTCATGTTGAGCCCGCCGGCAGATCGATATCCAGCGCCCGCAGGAAGAGCGGGCCGCGGGCGATGACGACGACGCGCTCCGGTTCGGGCGTCGGCAACGGTTCGCGCACCGGACTGTTTCCGGGTAGCGGATCGATCACCGGGTTCGGGTCGGGAACCGGCTGTGGCGGCTGCTGCGGCTGGCCGGGTGGCGGTTCCCCCGGCAGAGGTGGCGTCGGATCGGGCTGGTGTGCGTAGCGGGCGATGCGGACGTCGTCGGGCGCTGGCTCTCTCATCGTCGTGTCCTCCGTGGAATGAACCGGCGTATGCGCAAGCGGCGTGCCCTGGCGGTGCCGGGCATCGTGCTTGCAGGCCGGAGGACGTGCAGGCAAGGAACTGCGTCAACCCATTCACTGAAGGAGACAGGACATGCAAGTGCGTGAAGCGATGACGAGCGACGTGAAGCTGGTGGATTCGCACCAGAGCATCCAGGACGCGGCGCGAATGATGGCGGAGTGCAATGTCGGTTCGCTTCCGGTGGGCGACAACGGACGGCTGGTCGGCATGATCACCGACCGCGACATCGCGATCCGGGCGGTCGCCGCCGGCAAGGCGGCCAACACCCAGGTCGGCCAGGTCATGAGCAAGGAGGTGAAGTACTGCTTCGACGACGAGGACGTGTCGCACGTCGCGCAGAACATGGGCGACATCCAGCTGCACCGGCTGGCGGTCCTGAATCGCGACAAGCGGCTGGTCGGCATCGTCGCGCTGGCCGACATCGCGAACTGCGAGGGCGCGGGGGCGGCCGGCGAAATGGTGTGCGGCATCTCGACGCCGCAGCAGTCGGGTGGCCGTCGGGCGCCTGCCCACCACTGAGTCGGCGCGCCGGTAAGGCTTACACCGGCGCGCAAGTTTTTCACCGCCCCGACGCCCGCGGCGACCGCGTTCGCCCGGGCGTGCGCCGCCCCGCAGGTATGCGGATTGCTCAGCGGAAGGCCCAGGCGCGAGCCGACAGCGGAACGGAGTGATCATGCTTTATTACGCAGCCATTTTCCTGGTGATAGCGATCGTCGCCGGTCTGTTCGGCTTCGGCGGCATTGCCTCAGGTGCGGCGGGAATCGCCCGTCTGCTGGTCTACATCTTCCTGATCCTCTTCGTCGTTTCGCTGGTGTTCGGCGTCCTGCAGTAGAGGAGATTACGAATGAAGGTCCTTTCCATACTTGCCCCGGTCCTTGCCGCGCTGGCGTTCGCCGGCTGCGGCGAGCGACCCGAAGCACCTCGGGCCGACAACGCCTCCGTGCTCGAACCTTCGCGGCCGGCCACCGCCGCGGCGGTGCCGGCGCCCGCCGATGGCGTGCTGAAGACGCGCGTCGTCGAGGCGCTGCGCCAGGACAGCAGCCTGCACACCGATTCGATGATCGTCACCGTGCGTGAGGGCGAAGTGAAGCTGAATGGCGTCGTGCCGGCTGAACAGATCACGCGCGCCGACAGCGTCGTGCGCAAGGTCGACGGCGTGCGCGTCGTGATCAACGCATTGCGGCCGACCACGCCGTCTTCATGACCCTGCAGTTTTCCCAACCTGAGGATTTTCACGATGAAGAAGAACGGACAAAACCTGCTGGCCGTCGCCGCACTGCTGGTCGCCCTGGGTGGCTGCGCCGCATCGGGAACGCAGAAGTCGACCGGTGAGTACATCGACGACGCGACCATCAGTACGCGGGTGAAGGCGCGACTGATCGAGGACGACCAGGTCAAGGCGCGGGAAGTATCGGTCGAGACCTATCGCGGCGTGGTCCAGCTGAGCGGTTTCGTGTCGTCCGAGGCGGAAGCGGCGCGCGCGGTCGAACGCGCACGCAGCGTGCCCGGCGTGACCGGTGTGAAGAACGACATCCGCATCAAGCCTGCTCCCTGACCGGGCGCCGGATCGCTATCGGCCGGCGGCTTCGCTCGCCGGCCGACAAGGAGAGGGCGCGTGCTGCTGCTGAAAGCTGTCCATCTGGGCGCATTGATCTGCTGGACTGGTGTGCTGCTCTACCTGCCGGCGCTGCTGCACGCGCTGGCCGGGCGCGACGGCGCGCTGCTGCACCTGCGTTTCGCACGCCTTGTGTTCGTCGCCGGCGCGACGCCGGCAGCGCTGCTCGCCATCATGAGCGGCACCGCGCTCTTCGTCGCCGACAAGATCGTCGCGCCGTGGCTGGTGCTCAAGCTCTGCCTGGTGGCCGGCGTCGTGCTCTGTCATCTGGTGTCCGGCCTGATGATCCTGCGCGCAGAGCAGGTTGCACCGCCTTCCGGGCGCTATGCCTCGGCCGTCGGCGTGCTCACCGTGCTGCTGGTCGGCGCCACCTTCTGGCTGGCGCTCGCCAAGCCGGTCTGAGATCAGGCGATGTCCGTTGCCGCCGCCGTCGTTTCAATGATCTTCGGCCGGCGCGATCGGATGCACGACGCCGACCGCGTGCTCGTACACCAGTCGTCCGCCGAGCCAGGCCGCGAGACCGGTTGCCACCGCGCTGCCGAGCGACAGCGCCAGCGCCGCCTCGGGCTGTCGCGCATGTTCGCCGGCGAAGCGCAGAAGCCAGTTGTAGGTGGCCAGCGACAGCAGCATGACGGCGGCCAGCGCGTGCGCCCATGCGCTGATCTTCTCGCGGATGCGCCGCACCGCCAGCAGATCGAACAACCCGACCGCGCTGGCCAGCCAGCCGCCGCCGGCACCGACACCGGCGAGCCAGATGCCGGCGCGCATCCAGAACGGGTCGCGCGTGTACAGCCAGGCGAGGTCGGTCGCCACCAGCGCGAGCAGGGCGGCCACCGGAAGATGGATGAGCATCGGATGCAGCGGGTGTTTGCCGAGGGCGGCGCGGCTGTGTATCGGTTCCGGCGATTCGGGCGGAAGGCGGTCCGGCGAGCCATCCGGCAGGGTCGCGTCCGGCGTGTGGTGGCGCGTGTCTATCGGTGGTGCGGGCGGAAGCGGTCTGCTCATCGGGTCGTCCTCGTGCTCGGGCGGAAATCGCTGATCGGCGCCGGCCTGTTGCCCGCGGTCACCGCAGCGGTCGAGGGGCCGCTGTCGGTCCTCGACCCGGCGGCACCGGCGGCGCGCGAAGCGGCCCTGTTGTGGTGGTGGATGCTGCTCGTCGCGGTGCCGGTGTGGGCGCTGGTGTGCGGGCTTTGGCTCCGCGCCAGCCGCCGTCGGCCGACGGTCTCCCCGTCCGGACAGCAATCTTCGGGCCTGCGCTGGCTGCTGTTCGGCGGCGTGCTGCTGCCGGGCGCCAGCATCGCGGCGCTGCTTGCCTGGGGCATCCCCGCCGGTCAGCGCATGGCCTACGCCGACACCGACCCGCCGGCACTGACGGTAGAGGTGACCGCGCGGCAATGGCAGTGGGATGTGCATTACCCCGACAATGGCTTGCGCCTGATCGATACGCTCTATCTGCCGGCGGGCGAGGTGGTCGACATCCGGCTCGCCAGTGCCGACGTGATCCACTCGTTCTGGATTCCCCGTCTCGGCGGCAAGATGGACGCGGTGCCCGGTCGCGTCCACCGGCTGCGTCTGCGCGCCGACGAGCCGGGCGAGTACCTCGGTCAGTGTGCCGAGTACTGCGGCATCGATCATGCATTCATGAGGTTGCGCGTACAGGTGTTGTCGCCTCAGGCGTTCGCCGCATGGATGAAGGCGCCGGCGCCGTGAGCGGCGCGACTCCGGCTGAAAGCCTGCACGCGGAACTCGAAGCGGGCTGGGCGAACGGGGGCGGCTGGCGGGCACCGGTGACGGTCAGTCACGGCGCGCTCGGCCTGCGCTTCATGTACACCGGCATGGGTTTCTTCCTGTTCGGCGGCCTGCTGGCCATGCTGATACGCGCCCAGCTGGCGCTGCCCGGTCGCGTATTCATGCCCCCCGATGTGTATGCGCAGGTGTTCACGCTGCACGGCAGCGTCATGATGTTCCTGTTCGCCACGCCGGTGATGGAAGGGCTGGCGGTCTATCTGCTGCCCAAGATGCTGGGCGCACGCGACCTCGTGTTTCCCCGCCTGTCCGCCTTCGGCTACTGGTGCTACCTGTTCGGCGGCCTGATCCTGATTTCCAGCCTCTTCCTCGGCGCCGCGCCCGACGGTGGCTGGTTCATGTACCCGCCACTGACCGGGGCGCAATACAGCCCGGGCCCGAACACCGACATCTGGCTGATCGGCATCACCTTCGTCGAGATTTCTGCGGTGTCGGCCGGTGTCGAGCTTGCGGTGTCCATCCTGTACGCCCGGGCGCCCGGCATGAGCCTCGACCGCATGCCGCTGTTCGCCTGGTACATCCTGGTCATGGCGCTGATGATCATCGCCGGCTTTCCGCCGCTCATCCTCGGCTCGATACTGCTGGAACTGGAGCGGGCGGCGGGGCTGCCCTTCTTCGACCCGACGCGCGGCGGTGACCCGGTTCTGTGGCAGCACCTGTTCTGGCTGTTCGGCCACCCGGAGGTCTACATCATCTTCCTGCCGGCGGCCGGCATCGTGTCGACGCTGGTGCCGGTGTTCGCGCGCCATCCGCCGGTCGGTTACCGCGCCGTCGTGATCGCCGTCATCAGCACCGGCTTCATCAGTTTCGGGCTGTGGGTGCACCACATGTTCGCGGTCGGCATGCCGCTGCTGTCGCAGGCCTTCTTCTCGGCGTCCAGCATGCTGGTGGCGGTGCCCACCGGGGTGCAGGTGTTCTCCTGGCTGGCCACATTGTGGCGCGGCCGGCCGGTGGCCCATGTGCCGATGCTGTGGCTGGGCGGCTTCCTGTTCATCTTCGTCGCCGGTGGGCTGACCGGCGTCATGCTGGCACTGGTGCCCTTCGACCTGCAGGTGCACGACACCCATTTCGTGGTCGCTCATCTGCACTACGTGCTGGTCGGCGGCATGCTGTTTCCGCTGATCGCCGGCCTCTACTACTGGCTGCCTCACTTCTCCGGCCGCATGCCCTCGCTCGCGCTCGGCCGCTGGGGCTTCTGGCTGGTATTCACCGGTTTCAATCTCGGCTTTCTGGTGATGCACTGGACCGGCCTGCTGGGCATGCCGCGGCGCGTACACACCTATGCGCCCGACCTCGGGTGGGATATGCCCAACCTGCTGTCTTCGGTGGGCGCTTTCGTGATGGCTGGCGGCGTCGTCTGCGTGCTCGCCGACCTGCTGCTGCACGCGCGCTACGGTCCGCCCGCGCCGCGCGACCCGTGGGGTGCGGATACGCTCGAATGGGCGATGCCGACGCCGGCGTCGGCGTACAACTTCGTCAGCCTGCCGACAGTGAACAGCCGTCATCCACTGTGGGATGAGCCGGATCTGGCGGACCGCCTGCAGCGCGGCGACGGACTGCTGCCCGGCGCGCCGGGCGGGCGGCGCGAAACGCTGGGCTGCGATCCGGTCAGCGGCAAGGCGCGCAGCGTCATCGTGCTGCCCGGCAACACCTGGTTGCCGTTCGCCGCCGCCGCCGTCATCGCCGTCGTCTGCATCGCGCTGCTGACGAAGGCCTATGTCGCTGCCGCTATCGCGGCGGTGGCCGCGCTCTGCCTGCTGTTCCGCTGGTCCTGGCAGAACGGCGTGCCCCCCTTGCCGGACGACGCCGTGCCGGCCCGGCTCCCCCTGCATCCGGTGGCCGCCGAGGGTCCGGGGCTGCGAGGCATGGGGCTGACGCTGGTCGCCGACGGCGCGCTCTACATGTCGCTGCTGTTCGGCTGGTTCTACCTGTGGGTGGTGCCGCCGTCGGCGGTCGCGCTGTTGTGCCGCAACAGCGGCCTGTGGGCGAGCGGCTCGCCGGCCTCGCTGCTGCTGCTGGCCGCCGCGGCGAGCGCGACCTTTGCTGCGCTCGCGCTGCGCGGGTCGGCGCGTCGCCTGCGGCGGGGCGAAGGCAGGCATCTGTTCGCCGGTGTGCTGGCGTCGGCGCTGCTGTGCCTGCTGGCGGCTGTCGCGCTGACCTTCGGCTGGAGCCAGGCCGGACTGGCGCCCACCGTCGATGCGCGCGACGCGGCGGCAGCAGTGGTGCTCGGCTGCAATCTGGTCCACCTGCTGCTGGCGGCCGTCGTGCTCGCGCTGCAGGTGGCACGCGTGCGCTGCGGGCGGATCGGCGTGCATGCGCCCTACGAGCCGCGCGTCGCCGGACTCCTGTGCGGCTACAACGCGCTTGCCTTGTGCTTGGCCTGGGTGGCACTGGTGCCGTTTCCGCAGGCGTGGGGCGGCGCGTGATGGTCGGCCGCGCGCCATATCAGGTGGCGCTCGGGCCCTTGCTCTGGGGCGGTTGGTTCGTCGCGCTGTATGCCTTGCATGGCCTGCTGTGCGAGCGTCAGGTCGAGGAGGGCGGTGTGCGGCTGACGCTGCTTGGGCTGACCGCGTGCGCAATTCTGGCTTCAGCCGCGCTGGCCGCGCTGTGTCACCGGCGCGCGCGCGACGCGGCGCTTGCGCCGGCGTTGCGCTTCACGGCGGGGCTGGCCGGTGGGCTGCATGGGGTGGCGGCCGTCACCATGCTGGTGATCGCCGCACCGCTGTTCGGAGTGACGCCGTGCGCTGCCTGACCTCGGCAGGGCTCGCGGCGATGTGGTCGCCAGCAGCACTGGCGCATGCCGAGGCCGCCCGCGGCGCGGCCGGCGCAGCGACCGAAGTCGTCGGCGCGCTGGTGCTGGCGGCCATCTGGCTCGCCTATCTGGCCGGTGCGCGACGGCGGCGTGCGTCGCCGCGCGCCGCCGCCTGCTTTCACGCCGGGCAGCTCACCGTGCTGCTGACCGCCTTCGGTCCGCTCGATCTGCTCGCCGCCGACAGCGCAGCGCTGCACATGACGCAGCACATGTGCTTCATGCTGGTCGCGGCGCCGCTGTGGGTGCTGGCCAACCCGCTGCCGCAGTTCCGCGCGCTGGCGCGTGGCCGCCCCGCCGGCCTGTGGCGGCTGCTCGCGCGCACCGGTCACGCGCCGGCGGCCTGGGCCGTGGTGCACGGTGTCACCCTCTGGTTCTGGCACGCGCCCGGGCCTTACCGGCTGGCGCTGGCCGATCCGTGGTGGCACCTGTTCGAGCACGCGAGCTTCCTCGTCACCGCGGCGCTGTTCTGGGCGGCGACGCTGCACGCCCACCCGCCGGCGCGCGGCGCGGCACTCGTCGCCGTGGCGGTGACGCTGATGCACACCGGCTTGCTGGGGGCGCTGCTCACGCTGGCCCCCTTCCCGCTGTACGGACGGGGCAGTACCGAAGACCAGCAGCTGGCCGGACTGCTGATGTGGGGGCCGGGCGGACTGTTCTATCTCGCGGCCGGCGCCTGGATAGCGCTGCGCTGGTTCGCGATGCGGCAGGCGCCGCTGCGCGGATGAACGCCGGTCAGGGCGCCGGCGGTGCGTCGATACCCTGCAGTTCGACGTCCACGCGGGTGCGTGCGTCGCGCGCCTCGACCGGCGCGGCGATGTCGACGCGCGCGGCGTCCAGTCCGCGCATGTCCAGTTGCTGGCGCACGGCCTGGGCGCGCTGCTGCGCCAGTGCGGCGACCGCGTCGGGCGGCGCCTGCCGCTGGTCGGCCAGGTGCACGAACAGCGCGCGGTACCGCGCAGCGGCACCGTCGCCATGGTCTGCGGGCGTGGCGTGAGGCGTGCGCGCGGCGTGCAGGCGGGCCACCGCCTCCTGCACCGCCGGGTCGCCGAAGTCGAGCAGCCCGCCGTCGTCGGGTACGCCGGCGAGCTGCGCCACTTCGCTGCGCAGCGCGGCTTCGCGCAGGACCTGTCCGTCGAGCTTTTCGTCATAAGCAGGGCGCAGGCGCACGCCAACGCCGGGGCGCTGCGCCAGCGCGGCGGCCAGGCGGTCGAGCTTTTCCTGCTCGCCGGCCGTCAGACGGCTGCTGCCGGGGTCGAAATCGATCGCGCCAGACAGTTCGTCCTCGCCGCCGAGCAACTGGCCGAGCAGGCGGAAGGGCGCGCCGACGATACGCTTGACCGTGTTGTCGACGGCGTCCGCTACAACGCTCCGGTAAAGGAAGTGCGCGTCGTCGACCTTGCCGCGCACCGGCACCTCGACCCGTGCCCGGCCGTCGCGGTCCTTCAGCAGCGCCAGGGCCAGTTCGAGGCCGCTGTCCTCGAGCCCGCCTGCGCGCACGCGGTCGCCCAGCGTCACGTTCTGCAGCGTCACGACGTTCAGACCGTCTACTTCGCGATCGCGGATGCGGTAACGAAGATCGAGCCAGAGCTTGCCGGAGGCGATCTTGCGGCCGGCGAAAGTGGCGCTGTAGGGCGACAGCAGCGGCATGTCGATGTTGTCGAAGCGCACGTGCAGGTCGGTCATGTCGGCCAGCGCCGCAGGTCGCACGCGCCCCTGTGCGCGGGCTTCGCCGTTCGGCTGGATGCGGCCGTGCGCTTCGACCGTGGCCTCGCCGTCGGGCCGGTTGTCGACGCCGAGCAGGCGCGCATTCACGTCGGTCACGCGGGCGGAGAAGGGCAGCACCAGGCTGTCGTCGGAGAAGTCGAGCGTGCCGCGAACGATGTCGAGGCGCTCGATGCGCATCGGCAGCCGCGCCGACGATGCGCCCGACGGCCCGCCGCGAGCGGACGCCTTGGTCAGGCGCACCTGGCTCAGGTTGAGCTGGCGCGATTCGTCGATGGCGATCCGTCCCTGCGCGTCTTCGAGCGTGAGACGGGTGAGGTGAATGGCGCCCGGCTGCCGCTCCAGGCGACCTTGAGTCCGCACGCCGGCCGCCTTCAGCAGGGTTTCGCCGCTGTCCGGATCCTTCAGGTGCAGACCGGCGAGGGCCGCCTGGCCGTCGACGCGCAGCGCCGGTCGGCCGCCGTGCCGCAGTCGCAGGTCGGCGTCGAGTCGCCGTGCCGACAGGTCGAGCGGAGAGATGCCGCGCAGCAGCGGCGTCATGCTGTCCAGCGGCAGCGCATCAATGCGCAGTCGCGCGCTGGCGCCGCTGCCGTCCTGCCGTGCCTTGCCGTCGACGCGCAGCCGGCCTTCGCCGGCACGCAGGTCGGCGCTGTAGGACACCGGTGTGTCGGCGCCGCGCGCCAGACCGCTTACCGTTGCCTGGCCCTTCAGCGTGATCAGCGTCGTCTTGCGCTGCGCTTCGGCCAGCTGCAGCGTCAGTGCGTTCAGCGCCAGTTCGTCGATGCGGTAGTCCCAGCCGGCGCGGCGGCCGGTGGCGGGCGACCGGCCGCCGCCGGTGCCGGGAAACGGCACCAGAACAGGCCGTCCGTGGGCGTCGAGCTCGACCTGCAGCAGCAGGCCGTCGATGTCGACGCGGCGGGCGGACAGGCGGCGCGCCGCACTGTCGAGGTGGGCGCCCTGAAGTGCCAGCGCCGACGCGCCGACGGGCGCGGCGTCGGCCGCCTGCAGGCGGGCGCCGGCGAGCACCGCATCGATCGCGCTGGCCGATATCGCGGCCGGCGAGGTGGCGATGTTCAGTTGCAGCTGGCCAGTCAGGTGATCGGCACCGACGTGCAGCGGCAGTCTGAGGTCCTCGTAGCGCAGCGCCAGCTGTTCGGCCGACATGTCCGCCAGTTCGATCCGCCACGATTGCGCGTCCGCCGCCCTCGTGGGGCCGGCCAGCCCGCTCCAGTTGAGCCGCCCGGCGGCGTCGCGGAGGACGTTGAGCTGTCCGGACTGCAGCCGCACGCCGTCGAGGTGCACGCGACGAGCGCCCGCAAGGTATCGCCCGCCGGCGACAGACATGCGCTCGACGGCGAGCAGCGGCGCGCTCCCATCGACCGGCATCAGTTCGAACGCGCGCGCCTCCATCTGCAGCGCTTCGAACACCAGCGTCTGGCGCAGCGGGGCGCTGAAATCGATGCTGTAGTGGGCGCGCGCGTCGAGCAGCCCGCCGGTGACGCGCGCCGACGAGGCGGGCAACAGTCGTTGCCACCAGAAGCCCGCGTGCGCGCTGCTCAGCCGCATCCTGCCCTGGCTGGCCAGCGCCGCCAGTCCGAACTCGCCGTCGAGTTCGAGCAGACCGTCGTCGGGCAGCGGCGCGTGCACGCGGAAGCGCGCCGGTGCGGCGCCGACCGTTGTGGACAGGTCCGCCAGTTCCGCACGCGCGTCGCGCAGCACCAGCGTTTCGGTGAGCGGGCCGGCGCGCACGCTGAGCGAGCGGAGCGTCAGCGTCGCGCGTGCGATGTCCACCGGTGGCAGACGCGGGGTCACGCCTGCGTTCCGCGCCTTCGTCGCCGTGTTCCCCGGGGCGGCAGCCGGCGCCCGTTCGACGCGGATGTCGACGTCATCCAGAGTCAGTTGCGATATCTGCCAGCGCCGCGCGAACAGGCTGTGCCAGGCGAGTTCGGCGCGGACCCGGCCGATGTCGGCGGTGATGCCGGCTGCGGCCGACGACAGCGCAGCATCGCGTGCTTCGAGCGTGAGACGGAAAGGGTGGATGGACAGCTGGCCGATGCGCAGCGCCATGCCGTGTTGCTGCAGCACTTCAGGCAGGCGGCGCTCGACCTGCGCCGGCAGCCACAGTGCGAGCAGTGCGGCGTAAAGGGCAAGCAGCGACCCCAGGGCCGCGACCAGCAGCGCCGCGCGTCGGTAGCGGCGGCCGACACGCGCTCCGCTCATCTGCCGGCCCCGGCGGGGGCTTCGCTGCCACGCACGATGACGAGCAGGGAGGCGGCCAGCGGCGTGGCGAACAGCACACCGAGTGCGCCGAACAGCGCGCCGAACACCAGTTGCGCCGAGATGGTCGCCACCGGCGGCAGATGCACGCTGCGGAAGTCGATCAGCGGCGACAGCAGGTAGTTCTCCGCCGCCTGCACCGCGACATAGAGCAGTGCCACAGACAGCGCGGTGGACGGGCTGACCGCGAGCGCGACGATCAGCGCCGGGCAGGCCGCCAGAGCAGGGCCGATATAGGGGACGAAGTCGAGTGCGAAGGCGATCAGACCGAGCGCCAGCGCCAGCGGCATGTCGAGCAGCCACAGGCCGATGCTCACCGTCACGCCGACCAGCGACATCTTCAGGAAGGTGCCCAGCAGCCAGCTGCGCAGCGCATCGACCAGCAGGTCGATGCGCTCGGCGGCCTGGCGCCGGCGTGCGGCCGGCAGCAGGTGCAGCAGGCCGCGGCGGTACACCTGCGGCGTGGCCGCGCCGTAGAGGCCCATGAACAGCACGACGAAGAAGCCGGCGACGATGCCTATCGTGTTCGAGAACAGTCCGCGCAGACCGGGCAGCCACAGTTCGCGATCGGGTACCAGCGTGCGCAGGTTCTTCTCGGACAGCAGCACGCGACTCCAGTCATAGAGCTTGAAGCGGGCGCGCGTTTGTTCCCACGCCTCCTGCAGCCGCGGTCCGAGCTGATCGATCTGGGTCGCCGCCTCAGCGCCGAGCAGAGCGAAACCGAGGCCGAGCAGCGTCAGTATCGACAGCAGCACCACGGTCAGCGCAAGCGGGTAGGGCAGCCCGCTGTGCCGACCGAGCAGCGCCGACAGACCATGCAGGAAGATGCCGGACAGCACACCGGCAAAGATGAGCAGCAGCACGTTCGCGAGGTTCTCGATCAACAGCGCCGCGGCGAGCAGCGCGACGCCCAGCAGCACCGGTCGTTTCAGGAGCGGGTCCGGCGCGTGCCGCTCCGCGAGGTCCGCTGCGCGGCACGGTAGCTGGCGCCGCCCGGGCAGCCGCTTCTCCCTCATGCGCTCAGCCGCCGTGCGCGTTCGGTCCGGATACGACGGTCGGCACCGACCGGCATGGCAGGCCGCAGCTCGCTGCAGACGCCGATCATCCGCAATGCATGAACCGACTGCGGCGCGTGCGCCAGCGCCTCGCGGGAGCGTGCTTCGTCGACACCGCCGCCGGCGACCGTCGGCGACACAGCGTCGGCACTGATGATGGCGCCCGCGGTGGCGCCGACCGCGCCTTCGCGCAGGCAGGGCATGCTGCGCGCAGCGGCTGCGTCGCCGGGGATGGTGGACTGCGGCAGCGCGGTCTGCGGCGTGTCGCCGAACATCATCGCAGCGCACAGAAGGAAAAGCGTGCAAGGACCGGATCGCGTGGCAGGCATTGGACACTCCCGTCGAGTCAGGTGAACGAGGGTCAGCAAGCGGTGTGCCCCCGTTTGCCGCATCAGTGCAGCTTGACCCGCGGTCGGGCGCGTCGGCTCAAGCACTCGCCGAGGGTGAGCGCCGCCGTGCGCAGCGGTCCGAGCAGAACGGCGAGGTGGCGGCGATGCAGCAGCCAGTAGCCGAAGCGGGCAGCGGCCCCGCCGAGTATCGTGCTGCCGCCGCCGGCGTTCAGCGCGCCCACCGCGTAATCGCGTCCGAGCGTCACCAGATTGCCGCGTTCGCGGTAATGAAAGTCGGGGAGCGACTCGCCGCGCAGCCGTCGCTGCAGCGACTCGGCGAGCAGCGCCGCCTGCTGGTGTGCCACCTGCGCTTTCGGCGGCACCGGCGGCGCGTCCGGATCGGGGCGGCAGCTGGCGCAGTCCCCCAGCGCAAACACGTCTTCGTCGCGCAGGGTCTGCAAGGTCGGTCCGACCTTCGCCTGCCGCTGCGGCGTGAGGTCCAGTCCATCGGTCTGCGCCAGCACCTCGGCGCCCTGCACGCCGGCAGCCCACACCACCAGGTCGACGTCGATCCGCGAGCCATCGCGCAGCAGCAAGGCGTCGCGGCGCACCTCGGCCACCTGCTGACCGAGGCGCAGCGTGACGCCGCGATGTTCCAGATCCTGCCGCGCCCGCTCGGCCACCGCCTCCGGCAAGGCCGCGAGCAGGCGCGGCCCGGCTTCGACCAACGTCAGCTGCAGCGGCTGGGCCAGCTTCTGCAGGCGCAGACCGTAGGCGGCGATGTCCGGGGCCGCGGTGCACAGTTCGGCCGCCAGTTCGACGCCGGTGGCGCCGCCACCGACGATGGCCACCTGCACCGGCCGGCCGGTGCCGAGGTCGGCGCGCGCGCACAGCGCCATCAGGCGGCGGTGGAAGTGTTCCGCGTCGTCCGGGCTGTTCAGTGACAGCGCGTGCCGCCGCGCGCCGGGCGTGGCGAAGTCGTTGTCGATGCCGCCTACGGCCAGCACCAGCGTGTCATAGGCGACTGACCGGCGCGGCGCAATTTCCATGCCCTCGTCGTCGCACAGCGCGGCCAGCCAGATGCGATGCGGGCCGCGCTCGACCGACTGCAGGCGTCCCTGGTGAAACCGGAAGCCGTGCAGTCGCGCCTGCTGCCGGTAGTCCAGTTCGTGCTGCTGGCGGTAGCGGGTACCGGCCGCGATCTCGTGCAGCAGCGGCTTCCACAGATGGGTTGCCGCCGCGTCCACCAGCACGATTTCCGCTTCGCCGTGACGTCCTGCCGTGCGCCCGAGACGCGCCGCCAGTTCCAGCCCGCCGGCACCGCCGCCGACGATAAGGATGCGGTGGTGCTGCTGTGCCTGCCGACGCGAGGCCAGCAGGGAGGTCGGCGGAAGTGTTTCGTACGGCAGGCGGTTCATCCGCGATCCTTCGGCAGTGTCGGGGACGACCTTCCCAGCAACGGCGGTGCCCGCCGCGGCGCGCTGCCGCCCCCGCCCGGCGTTGAAAAATGTGCAGGCCGCTTGCAAGAAGCTCCGCCGGGCGCGCGACGGCGCCCGGTTCCGGCGAAGGCATCGCGCTTGCTGCGCGCTTCGCGGCCCGGACGGGCCACCCCTTCAATTTCAACGAGGACGCGAACATGACCCCATTGCTACCGGAACAGGTGGCCGCTCTCGCAGAAATGCTCGACGAGGGCGAACGCGCGCTGAAGTCGGATGTCCATGCGCACGTCGCCAACCTGCGCGATACCAGCCCGCCCGGTCTCGAAGCCCCGGCCGGCGACGCGGCCGACGTGGCCGAGGCCGGGCAGTTGCGCGAGAACGACAGCGTGGCGGTGTTGCGCGACGTGCGCGCGCTGCGCGACATCGAGTTCGCGCGCGAGCGCATCGACGCCGGGCTGGCCGGTGTCTGCGTCGATTGCGAACTGCCGATTCCGTTCGCGCGCCTGCGTCTGCAGCCGGCGGCGGTGCGCTGCGTCGAATGCCAGGAGGTGCTCGAACGGCGCAGCGCGCGCCAGCCCGACGGCTCGTCGACGCTGCAGGTCTGACGCGACGTTCCGGTGTCAGCGCTGGCGCGTCGCGATGGCGCGCGCCAGTTCGACCTTGGTCATCGCCGAGCGGCCACGCACGCCCAGTTCGCGAGCGCGTTCATACAGTTCCTGCCGGGTGTGCCCGTACAGGTCCACGCCGCCGAAGCTCTCGCCGCTGCCATGCGCGGCGCGTGGGTCGGACGGACCGGCGTGGTCCTTCGGTTCCCAGTGGTCGCCGACTTTCTCGAAGCGGTGCTTGAGCGAGGCAAAGGCGGTTCGGCGGGCGCGTTCGCCGGGGCCGTAGCTGCGTTCGGCGCTGGCCAGCGTGTGCGCCCAGGTGCGCTGCGCCTCGGGTGGCGAGCGGCGCAGCGTGGCCGGCAGTTCGGGTGTGTTTCTCTTGGGCATCGCAGTCTCCTTCGTGCAGGTGTGGCGGAACGGGGGCGCGCGCGGCATCAGCCCTCGTGCAGTACGCTGGCAGGTGGCGCGGTGGCGGCGACGATGGCCTTCACCGGCAGGTGATCGGACGCCACCCGCGCCAGCGGCGAGCGGTGAGTCTGGAAGGCGAGCAGCGTGTGGCGCGGCCTCACCCACACGCGGTCCAGCGCGAACACCGGCAGGCCGGACGGAAACGAGCGCTCGGCCGGCGAGTGACCGAGCATGCCGTGCAGCCAGCGCAGTGGCCGGCCAAGCGGCAGCCACTCATTGATGTCGCCGAGTACGACCACCTTCCGGTCGGCCGGCAGATCGTGCAGCAACTGCAGCATGCGCCGGACCTGGTAGCGACGTTCGGCCGGGCGCAGCCCGAGGTGGGTGACGATGACGCGCACGCATTCGTCCTCGACCTGCAGGTCGACGGCCAGCGCACCGCGCGCCTCGCGTCGGCCGTAACTGAGGTCGTAGCGCTGCACCGCCAGCACCGGCCGGCGCGTCAGCAGCGCGTTGCCGAAACTGCCTTCGTGGCGGACGATGGTGTGGCCGGCATGGGCCGCCATGCCGGTCGCCCGTGCCAGATAGTCGAGCTGCATCGATTCGTGGTGGCCGTCGGCGAGGTTGTCGACCTCCTGCAGGCCGACCGCATCGCAACCCAGTTCGAGGATGACCTGGGCGACGCGCCCAGGGTCGGCGCGTCCGTCGCGGCCGACGCAACGGTGGATGTTGTAGGAGGCGATGCGCAGGCAGTCCTGCCCGAGGGTGTTGTCCAGATTGCGCCAGTCGACGAGGCCCGGAGTGCGTGTCGCCATCAGCTCCTCTCCGCCGCCTGTCCGGCTCCGTTGCGGTGTTCCTTGACCAGCCAGCGGCGCACGAACAGCGACAGCAGCACGATGCCGAGCGCCGCCGTAAGCAGCAGGCCATAGTCGAGGCGGCCCGGGTCGTCGAGCGCGGCTTCCAGCTGGTCGCCGAAGACGGTGGTGGCCAGCGTTCCCGGCAACATGCCGAACAGCGTGCCGAGCAGGAAGGGCGCCAGCCGTATGCCGATGGCGGCCGCCACCACGCCTTCGATGGCGAACGGGGCGATCGGCACGAGCCGCAGTGCCGTGATGGCGAGCAGGCCGCGCCGGCGCAGCGTTTCGGCGATGCGCGGCAGGCGAGGGCCGGCGATGCGCTGCACCGTTGCCTCGGGCAGCAGCAGGCCGACCGCATAGGTCGCGAAGGCGGCGATCAGGATGCCGGACAGCGCGAACACGAAGCCCTTTTCCGGGCCGAAGGCGATCACCGCCGCCAGCGTGATCAGCGGGCGCGGGAACATCAGCAGACAGGCCGGCGTGTAGGCCAGCAGGATGAGCATGGGTGCCCAGCTGCTGTCGGCCATCGCGCGCGCCCAGCCGGTCACCCGTTCGGCATCGGCGACCTCGGTCAGTGGCGTGTAGCGCCACACCAGCGCCAGACCGAGCAACAACAGCATGACGGCGCCGGGCAGCGCCACCCGCGCGATGGCGGCGCGCGACCAGCGACGTCGTCCGCTGGCGGACGGCTGCGCGGGCGTAGCGTCCTCCTCATCGTCCTCCGGGGTTACCGGCGTGCCCAGCTGCAGTTCGGGGCTGAAAGCCTCGACCAGCCGGTCGAGCGTGATCGGCTGTTGCGGGTCGCCGACGCGAGCCAGTTCGATCACGGCCTCTGGCCAGTCGGGCTGGCGGTTCAGCGGCAGCAAGGTGCGCGTGCGGCCGGACAGCGCCTCGATGGCCGGACCGAGCGCGCCATGCGTTTCGAAAGCGGCGACGACCGCCGCCACCTCGACGTCCAGATGTTCGGCCAACAGACGATGGCGCACGTCGCGGATATAGGCCTGCACCCGCGCGTCGCCGCGCGCCTCGATCACCGCGTCGCACTCGCTGTCCATGCCCATCGAGCGGTTGCTCAGATTGGCCGAGCCGACGCGCAGCATGTCGTCGTCGACGATCATCAGCTTGGAATGCAGGTCTATGCACACCTTGTCGGCCAGCCCGTCGATGTGCGGATAGAGGATGCGGAAGCGGCCGTGCCGGTCGGCGGCGCTGAGGCGCTCGACCAGGCGCGTGCGCAGCACGTGCATCGTGTGTTCCTCCAGCCAGCCGTGGCTGAACAGGCGGACCACGACGATGACTTCCGGCCCGTCCGGCTCGGCCAGCCGCGCCGCCAGCGCCTCGCCGACACTGCCCGCCGTGAAGTACTGGTTTTCGATGTAGATGCGTTCGCGCGCGCTGGCGATCATGTCGAGGAAGAGCTGTTCGACCTCCTTGATCGGCGGCGCGTCCGCCTGCGGCGGCAGCGTGCGCGCCAGCGCCACGTCGATGTCGGTCAGTTCGGGCCGCACCTCATCCGGCCACGGGTCGCCGACGTCGCCCGCCTGCGGGATGTCGTGGCCGGTGGCGGCCAGCCAGCGCTCGCGTGCCACGTCGCCGATCGCGCGCGCGGCCTCGCCGTCGAACATCAGCA
Organism: Methyloversatilis sp. S146-33; assembly: GCF_059552495.1. The sequence goes on along the minus strand of NZ_JCANOT010000038.1, from coordinate 133,419 downwards.
TCAGGTCGTGAAAGGGCGGATAGGCCTTGTCGGCGCATTCGCGGCGGCTGTCGTCCGGACGGTGGGCGGGTGTGTCCCAGCGGCGGACGGTCAGATCGAAGCCGCCGACGAAGGCGAGCGCGTCGTCGATGACGACGATCTTCTGGTGGTGCGAGGCGCTGAGCGGATGCGTGTTGTCGTAGCAGAAGTGCACGCGCCGGTGCGGCTTCCAGCCGAGCCCGAGACGGGGCGGCAGTTCGCGGTCGGTGCCGAACACCATCGGATAGTCCCAGTCGAGGATGCGCACCATCAGGCGGTGACGCCGTCGCGCCAGCCAGTTCAGGAACTCGCCCAGCCGCGCTGGCGGTGCGCCCGGCACCGGCGGGTCGAAATGCAGCCGGGTGCGGCTGTCGAAGTCCCAGGCGAGCAGAGTGATCGAACGCTGCGCCCGTTCGGCCGCCTGCATGAAGGTGCGGAAATAGGCTTCGCCGTCTATCAGCAGCGCCAGACGGTTGGCGCGGCCACGTGCGAAACAGTTGCGACCGGGCACGCAGACGCTGTCCTGGCCGACCGGCGTCGGCGGGACCTTGTCCGGCAGCACGTCGTCGTGCGGGCGCGGCGGGGTGGTGAGGAAGGGGCGCTCGGCGTTCACGGATGACGATGGAGTGGAGTCGCCCAGCTTCAGCAATCGACATGCCGGGGTGGCCGGCGGGGGGGGCTGCGCCGCGGGAACGCCGATTGCACGCGCTGCACGTTCGCCTAACCTGTGCGGGGCTCCGCGATGAAGAAGAACCTGGAGATCGTGATCGTCACCGATACCTATCCGCCGGAGGTCAATGGCGTCGCGCTGTCGATCACCCGCGTCGTGCGGCATCTGCGCAGTGCACGCCACCGGGTTCGCCTGGTCCGCCCGCGGCAGCAGGACGAAGCCGCCAACGAGGGCGACCTGCTGGTGCGCGGCCTGCCGCTTCCGCGCTATCCGGGCCTGCGTTTCGGACTGCCGGCCTGGCGCCGGCTGTTGCGGGCGTGGCGGGAGGACAGACCGGACGTCGTGCACATCGTGACCGAAGGTCCGCTCGGCTGGTCGGCCCTGCTGGCCGCCCGCCAACTCGGCGTGCCGGTCACCAGTGATTACCGCACGCATTTCGACACCTACAGCAACCATTACGGCCTGGGCCTGCTGTCGGCTCCGGTGCGGGCGGCGCTGCGCGCCTTCCACAATCGCACTGATCTGACCTTCGTGCCGACCGCCGCACTCGAAATGCAGATGAAGCGGCAGGGCTACCGCCGCCTGGTCCGCGTGGGGCGGGGCGTCGACACCCGGCTGTTCAACCCGCAGATGCGCAGCCTGGAGCTGCGCACCGGCTGGGGGGCGAAGCCGCACGATCCGGTCTTTCTGTATGTCGGCCGGCTGGCCCCGGAAAAGAACCTGGAACTGGTGCGCGCCGCCTTCGACGCCATCCGCGGTGAGCAGCCGGACGCGCGCCTCGTGTGGGTCGGCGACGGGCCGGCGCGGCGGCGCCTGGACGACGGTCGGCCCGGTGAAATTTTTACCGGTGTGCTGCACGGAAGTGAACTCGCGGCGCACTACGCGTCGGCCGACATCTTCCTCTTTCCCAGCGTCAGCGAAACCTTCGGCAACGTCCTGCTGGAGGCGATGGCCAGCGGCCTGGCCATCGTCGCTTTCGATCTGGCCGCCGCGCGCGAACACATGACCGACGGCGTGGACGCCTGTCTCCTCGTGCCCGCCTGCGAGGGCGACGAACTGCGCGCCGCCGCGGCCTTCATCCACGCCGCCCGCCGGCTGGCCCGGCAGCCGGATCGCCGCCGTCATCTCGGCCGCGCTGCGCGCGAAACCGCGGAGGGCCTGACCTGGCCGGTGGTGCTCAACCGTTTCGAGGCGCACCTGCATGCCTGCGCCGCGCAACCGAAAGCCGCGCTCGGTGTCGCGGCCGCCCATTAAACGAGCGCCCATTGAGCGGCCGCACCCGGTCGCGGCCTTCGATGCCAGCTGTGTGCAGCGGCTCAACCGGCTGCTCGACCACCGACCCTGCCTGATCGCCGCACGGGCGATCAGCCGGCTCGGCGATGGCGAGGCCTGGCTGCTGCTGATCGCACTGCTCGCCGTGCTGCCGGACGGGGCCGGAATGCGCTGCGCGCTGCACCTGCTGGTGGTCGGTGCGACCGGTCTGCTGATCTACGGCCTGCTCAAGCGACGTACTGCGCGTCGCCGGCCCTGCGTGTCGCTGCAGGGCCTGCGCCTGTGCATGCCGCCGCTCGACGAGTTCAGTTTTCCGTCCGGGCATACGCTGCACGCCACGTCGTTCGCGCTGGTCGCGCTGCATCACCTGCCGGCGCTGGGCCTCGGGCTGCTCGCCTTCGCTGTGCTGACTGCACTGGTGCGCGTCATGCTCGGACTGCATTACCCGAGCGACGTGCTGGCCGGGGCGGTGCTCGGCGCCGCGCTCGCGCTCACATCGCTGTGGCTGCTGCCCGGCTGATCAGCGCCGTCGCGTCGCTGTCCTGCTTTCCGCCGTCCGCAGCGCCGGTGCCGAGCGCGGGCGCGCCGCCTGCAGCGGTCCGAGCAGCTGTTCGAGCGTGCTCGCGTAGTCCTGCAGCGTCATCGCCAGCCGGGTGCGAAGCAGCGTGTCGAGCAGACGCTGCGCCTGGCCGAGCACGGCCGGGTACTGCGCGTCGGCCGGGTGCAGCGCGAGCTGCACAGGTTGCGCCGCCGGCAGCCGGCGCTGGCCCTGCCACACCAGCGACGCTGTGCGGCGCAGCGCGCTGCGCGTGCTGTAGGTGATCACCGGCATGCGCATGGCAAGGTCGGGCTGCAGCAGGTGGAAGTGCGTCGCCGTGGTCGTATAGCGGAAGGGCGTCACGCGGAGCGCGCGCCAGGCGCCCGGACCGAGCAGCCAGGCCGGTGCGACGAAGCCGTCCACCGGCCAGTTGCGCTGCTCGAACCACTGCCTGCCCGCCATCAGGCGGGCGTGAGCGGGCGCCGCGCTTAGCGTGGCGAATTCGCCTTCGTCGGCGGTGAGCACCCGTCGGCGCCACCATTCCAGCGGATTGCGCGACGGCGGACCTTCGTCGAGGTGCACATGGCCGTGCAAAACCAGTTCGTGCCCGGCCGCGCGGCAGGACTCGATGGCGTCGCGATAGGCGGGCGGCGTTTCGTCCCCCTGGCCGTGGTAGTCGGGCACCAGCAGCAGGCTCACATGCAGCGGTGCGACCTCGGCGACGGCTGCGAGCAGGCGTTCGCATTGCGGCCAGGTGGACGGCGCGACGTCGTGGATGGACACGCACAGTACCGGCGGCGACAGGTCGGGCAGCATGATGGCTGACTTGCTAAGCATGGTGATCGGCTCCGCGGCAGGCGGCGCAATAGGTGCGGCCGAGCGTCGGCAGCACGTAGCACCAGTCGTGGCGTTCGGCACGCAGGCGCGCCGCGGCGCCCAGCGCCACGCGATCGCGCGCGAGCACCGCCCGTACGCCGTCGGCCATCGCCGCGGCGAAGCGCTCGGTGCCGCGCTGCGGACTGCCGGCGTCGGTGCGGGCACCCACGGCGTCGTCCACCAGTTCCGCCTGTCCGCCGGTGCCGGCGACCACCGCCGGCACGCCGCAGGCCATTGCCTCCAGCGTCGCCAGACCGAAGGTTTCCTGGTCACCTGCGTGGACGAAGACGTCGCAGGCCGCGACCAGCGCGGCGAGCTTGCGCGGATCCGACTGGAAGGGCAGGGCGCGCACCGCCCGATGGTGTGGCGGCGTGCCGTCGCCGATCAGCAGCAGCACGTGGCCGTCGCCAAGCAGGTCGAGCATGCGGTAGAGCACCGGCAGGTTCTTTTCCGGGCCGAAACGGCCGAAATAGACGAGCAGGCGGTCGCCAGCGGCCAGACCCAGCGCGCGGCGCAGGCCCTGGTGAGCGCGGCAGGGGTGGAAGGCGCGGCTGTCCACACCCAGCGGCTGGTGCTGCACATGCTGCACGCCCATGCCGCCGAGCCGCTCGGTCATGCAGCGGCTGGGCGCGAGCACCAGATCGAAGCGCGCATACAGCCGGCGCACATAGGCTTCGGCGGCACGCTCGACCCCCGCGCCGGCCAGCCGTCCGAGCATGCGCGGCAGGTCGGAATGACAGAAGCCGATGACCGGTACCCCCAGCGCCTGTCCGGCGTCGACGGCCGCCCACGCGAAGTGGTAAGGGTCGGCCGCTTCGATCAGATTCGGTCGCAGCGTCTTCAGTGCGCCGAGCGCTGCGCGCGTATTGAGCGGCACGCGGTAGCCGCGCGAGAAGGGCAGCGGCAGGCTGGGCACCTCGATCAGCCCGTCCGCCGGTCGTGGCGATGGCCCCTGCGCGTAGCGTGGCAGCACGAGCGTGTGGCGGAACTGCTGCTGCGTCCGCAGCCAGCGCCGCTTCTCGCCGAGATAGCGGCGCACGCCGCCGCTGTGACTGGCGTACAGCATGGTGAGGTCACAGACGTGCAGCGGAGCCGGTCCGACGCACGCGCCGCTCACATCTGTCCCGGCTGCACGTGCTCGATGGGCTCGCGCGGGTCGAAGTCCACCCACTCGCCGTTGGCCCAGCGGCCCTCGGTGCGGTGCACCTCGCGCGCGCCCCCTTCGTGCAGCAGCGTGATCGCCTCGTCTGCCGCGCCAGGCCGTTCCACATTGAGCGCAATCATCGGCCCGCCCTGCGGTTCGGCCGGATGTTCGACCGAGGCCTCTTCCGGGTCCGGCGCCTGCATGCCGCGCAGCGCGCCGACCAGCGCGCCGAGGTAGGCGCCGACGCCGGCGCCTGCCAGCGCACCGACCGGGCCGCCCACGCTGCCGATGGCAAAACCGGTGGCGCTGCCTGCGGCGGCGCCGGCGCCGCCGCCGACCAGGGCACCGACGGCGGCGGTGCGGCCGGCACCGGAAGCGCCCTCGTCGCTGACGGCGTCGCCGCCCAGCCAGTAGAGCCCGCGCTGACCGGGCGGATTGAGGAAGTAGGTGGCGTAGTCGTCGGCGCCGAAGCCGTGCGCCGGCAGCGTATCGACGACGGCCTGCAGCTCTTCCACCGAGTTGAAGTGTGCGGCGATGATCTGTGTCATGTGTATGTCTCCTGTGGCTGAGGTTGGATGGCGGCGCCGCTCAGGCGGCCCGCGGGTGCTCGGCCGCGTGGGCGGCGCGCCGCAGTTCCACGCTCGGAATGCGCATCAGTGAGCGGTACTTGGTCACCGTGCGTCGAGCAAGCTGCAGGCCTTGGCCGGACAGCAGATGAGCGAGCCGCGCGTCAGACAGCGGCGCGGCGGGGTCTTCGGCGGCGATCAGTTCCCTGATCAGCGCACGGATGGCGGTCGGCGAATAGGCGCCGCCGTCGTCCGCCGAAAGCTGGCGCGAGAAGAAATGCTTGAACTCGAACAGCCCCTGCGGCGTCGCCATGTACTTGCCATTGGTGACGCGGCAGACGGTGGACTCGTGCAGACCCAGCTCACCGGCGATGTCCTTCAGTGCGAGCGGCTTCATCGCCGCGTCGCCGTAACTGAAGAACACCCGCTGATGCTCGACGATGGCCGAAGCGACCCGCTGTATCGTCGAGAAGCGCTGTTCGACGTTGCGCATCAGCCAGCGCGCTTCCTGCAGCAGGCGCGAGAACGAACGCTCGCCCGGTTCGCGGCCGCCGGCCAGTTCGGCGTAGGCGCGGTTGATGCGCAGCCGCGGCTGTACCGCCGGGTTCAGCGTCGCCTGCCAGCGGCCGCGACGGCAGGTGACGATGACGTCCGGCACGATGTAGCGGGTTTCGTCGGGACCGAAGCTGCGCCCGGGGCGCGGGTCCAGCGTGCGGATGAGCATGCGGGCGCCGTGCAGCCGGCTTTCGTTCCAGTCCAGCTGCTGCTGGATGCGCGTGAATTCGCGCGCCGCCAGCAGATCGAAATGGTCGCGCACGAGCAGCAGCGCGTCGCCGCGCCCCTGCGCTTCCTCGGGTAGCGCGTTCAGTTGCAGCAGCAGGCATTCGCGCAGTGATCGTGCGCCGATGCCCGCCGGTTCCAGCTGCTGCACGAGGCGCAGTGCGGCCAGCAGTTCCTGCGGCGCGACGTCGTGCTCGGGCGCGATCAGCGCCGCCAGTTCGTCCAGCGGCGTTTCCAGATATCCGGCGTCGGTCAGTTCGTCGATGATCAGATCGGTCAGCGCGCGGTCGCGATCGCTCATCGACGACAGCTGCAGCTGCGCCCGCAGATGGTCGCGCAGCCCGGTCGGCGCTTCCGCCCATTCCGTCCAGTCGGTTTCGTCGTCGTCGCGCGCACCGCCCGTGGTGCTGCCGTACGCGGCGTCGAACTGGATGGCCGGCTCCTCGGCGTCGTCGCGCCGGTCGGCGCCTGGCTCGGCGTCCGGCCCGTCGTCAGGCGCGGCGGAAGCAGTTGGCACGGCGCCGGTCACGGTCGGTGCCGCGGTGTCCTCTTCGAGAAAGGGGTTGCTGCCAAGAGCCTGTTCGACTTCCTGCGTGAATTCCAGCGATGACAGCTGCAACAGGCGAAGGGCCTGCTGCAGTTGCGGCGTGATGGCGATGTGCTGCCGAAGTCTGAGTTCCATGCCGAGGCTCATTCGGTGTCCTTTCGGTTTCGGGTGTCGTCGTGCTCGGTGGCGGGCTGTTGGATCAGGACACCTACCTGCAAGAGATATGCCATCGACAGCATCACGGCTGCATGGGCGATGCGCGCCGGACGGCGTGTGCAGGGCCGGAAGTATTTACATCCGGACAGTAAGAATTGCGTGCGTTTTGCATGTCGCAGCGGGCCGATATGGCGTCGCGGCGCCCTCGCAGCGCGGCCCGCAGGCGACGACCGTGGTGCGCGCTTCCGCGCTGCAGAAGGGTCGCCAGGAGGTGTGGCGCTCGCTGTTCCGGCGGCGGTCCATGGGCGCATGGGGGAGGCGGGCACGAAAACTGCAGATAGGGGGGCCGGCAGCAGTCATGCGGTACGCCGCTGCATCCATTTCCGTGGTCGGCGCCAGCCGAGCCGCCACCGTTTCGAAGGAGGTACCGATGAACACATCTGCATCCACAACGCATGTCCGCACGAGGACATTGATCGCCGCGATCGCACTCGCTGGCGTACTGACCGCGTGCGAACGCACGCCCCAGCCGCCGGCTGCGCCGGCCGACGCGCCGCGCGCCGAGGGCAGTGCTCCGCCGGCCGGCCTCGGCCCGGGCAGCGACGCGTCGCCGCCGCCGTCGGCCGCGGCGCAGACCGCTGCGCCCAGTCCGGAGGACAGCAGCTTCGTCACCGCGGCGGCGGCCGGCGGCCGCGCCGAGGCGGAAGCCGGGCGCGTGATGGCGGGCCGTGCCGCCGATCCGCAGGTGCGCGCCTTCGCCGAGCGACTGGACAAGGACCACACCGACGCCAACAACACGCTCGAACGCATTGCCATGGAGAAGGGCATCGCGTTGCCCCAGGGCATGCAGCCGGCCGCGCGCGCGCACATCGATGAACTGAAAACGCTGTCCGACGCCGAGGCGGATGCCGCCTTCCTGCGTCATTTCGGCACTACGGCGCATGAGGACACCATCGCCCTGTTCGAACGTCAGGCAAGTTCCGGCCAGATACCGGAGCTGCGTCAGTTTGCCGCCGACACGGTGCCCAAGCTGCGCGAGCACTTGAACCTCGCACGTCAGCTCGAACAGCAGCTGGCGACCGCCGGAGGTACGCGCTGAGTGGATGCCGCAAGCGACTTCCTGCTCCGTCATCCATGGCTCGCGCTGCTCCTGCAGTGCGGGCTGGCGGTGCTGATCGGCCTCGCGCTGCATGCGGTGATAGACCGCATCGCGCGCCGGCTGGCTGCGCGCTACGACGTCGCCGAACGCATCGTCGTGCGCACGCGCGGTCCGGCGCAACTGCTGCTGCCGCTGCTTTTCGTCCATCTGTCGCTGGCCGACGCCGCCATTCCGCTGGGGCTGCTGACCGGCCTGCGTCACCTGCTGTCGATTGCCATCGTGCTGGTGGTCACCCTGTTCGCGGTGCGCATCATCAGTGCGATTGCCGACGTGATCGAGAGCCGGCATCCGATGACCGGCGCCGACAATCTGCGCGCACGCAGCGTGCAGACCCAGGTGCGGGTGCTCGCGCGCACCGCGATGTTCATCGTCGGCCTGCTCGGCGTGGGTTCGGTACTGATGACCTTCCCCAATGTGCGGCAGATCGGCGCCAGCCTGCTGGCGTCGGCCGGTCTGGCCGGCATCATCGCCGGCCTAGCTGCGCGGCCGGTGCTGGGCAACCTGATCGCCGGACTGCAGATCGCGCTGACCCAGCCCATCCGTGTCGATGACGTCGTAATCGTCGAGAACGAGTGGGGGCGCATCGAGGAAATCACCGCTACCTACGTCGTCGTGCGCATCTGGGACCAGCGGCGTCTGGTGGTACCGCTCGAACACTTCATCCTGAACCCCTTCCAGAACTGGACGCGCACTACCTCCGACTTGCTCGGCGCGGTCTATCTGTGGGTCGATTACCGGGTACCGGTCGAACCACTGCGCGAACGGCTGCGCGAAATCCTCGATGCCTCGTCCGAGTGGGACCGCCGGGTCTGCGTACTGCAGGTGACCGACATGACGGATCGCGCGATGCAGCTGCGCTGCCTGATGAGCACGCAGAACGCCGGTGCGGCCTGGGACCTGCGCTGCAAGGTGCGCGAGCAGATGGTGGCCTATCTGCAGAAGGTGTCGCCGGAGTGGCTGCCGCAGATCCGCACGCGCCTGCTCGACGGCGCGCGCAATGACGACGATGCGTCGGCCGGCCCGTCGCGGCCGCGCATGGACGCTTACTCGGAGGCTCCGGCGCCATGAGAACCTTTCTGTGCGGACGTTGCAGCAGTCCGGTGTTCTTCGAGAACACTGCCTGCGTGCGCTGCGGCGTGATGCTGGGCTTCGTGTCCGGCGAGCTGGATATGGCCGCCTTCGAGGCGGGGCCCGACGGACGCTGGGTGCGCCAGGGCGGCGGGGCGGGGGAGGGCAGCCATTGGAAGCCCTGCCGCAACTACAGTGAGCGCCAGCGCTGCAACTGGATGATTCCGGCCGACGAAGACGCCGATTTCTGCCTCAGCTGCCGGCACAGCGAAGCGACCGAGGCGACCGCCGACCCGGCCTGCGACGAGCTGGTGCGTCGGCTGGAGGCGGCCAAGCGTCGACTGTTCCACTCGCTGCTGCGTCTGGGGCTGCCGGTGCTCGATCAGCCGGGGCGGCGCGAGCCGCTGTTCCGCTTCCTGTCGCGCAAGCACATCGGCGGCGCGGTGACCACCGGCTATGCCGACGGCGTCATCACGGTGGACGTGATGGAAGCCAACGACGCCTGCCGCGAAGCGCGCCGCGTCGGCCTGGGCGAGCCCTACCGCACGCTGCTCGGTCATTTCCGCCACGAGATCGGCCACTACTACTGGGACCGCATCCTGTCGGGCGGACCGCGCCTGAACGACTTCCGCGCGCTGTTTGGCGACGAGCGCCGCGACTATGCAGAAGCGCTGCGCGATCATTACGACGAAGGGCCGGCGCCGGACTGGAGCGAGCGCTACATCAGCGCCTACGCCTCGGTGCACCCGTGGGAGGACTGGGCCGAATCGTTCGCCCATTACCTGCACGTGTCGGATGCGCTCGACACCGCGGCGCACTGGGGTTTTTCGCTGCGGCCGGGTGTGGTGACCGGCGGCGGCAGCGTGGAGGCGGCCGCGTGCAGCGACGAACGGCCCTTCCGCGACGTGCTGGTCGAGCACTGGCTGCCGCTGTCGCAGTTCCTGAACAGCATGGGGCGCAGCCTCGGACACGGCGACGCCTACCCCTTCATCGCTGCGTCGCCGGTGCTCGACAAGCTGTGTTTCGTGCACGACTTCGTCTGCGCGGCGGTTTCGCAGCCGGACGCGGTGCGGAGGTGCGCATGAGCCGTGCCGACCTTGTCCGCTTTCCGCGGCTCGAAGCCGGGCAGCCCTATCCGCTGGGCGCGACGGTGACCGAGGAGGGCATCAACTTCGCGGTGTTCTCGGCGCACGCGACGCGCGTCGATCTGTGCATCTTCGACGAGGCGGGCCGCATCGAGGTGGCCCGGCGCGAACTGCCCGAATTCACCGACGAGGTGTGGCATGGCTTCCTGCCGGGCGCCAAGGCGGGCCTCGTCTATGGCTACCGCGTCCATGGGCCGTGGCAGCCGGAAGAGGGCCACCGTTTCAATCCGCACAAGCTGCTGCTTGACCCGTATGCACGCGAGTGGGTGGGCCAGTTGCGCTGGTCGCCGGTGCTGTTCGCCGGCGACGCGGCGCCGAGCGGCGCGCCGCTCGGCGTGGACAAGCGCGACAGCGCGTCCTACATGCCGAAGGCGCGCGTGGTGGCTGACCTGCCGCCGCTGCAGCAGCCGCGTCCGGCCGTTCCGTGGGACCGCAGCGTCATCTACGAATGTCACGTGCGCGGCATGACGCGCCAGCATCCGCAGGTGCCCGGCCGCCTGCGCGGCACCTTCGCCGGACTGGCGCACGACGCGGTGATCGCTCACCTGCTGTCGCTCGGCGTGACGGCGGTCGAACTGCTGCCGGTGCACGCCTTCGTCGACGACGCGCAGCTGACCGACCGCGGCCTGCGCAACTACTGGGGCTACAACACGCTCGGCTTCTTCGCGTTGGAGCAGCGCTACCTCGGTGCCGGCGGCATCAGCGAGTTCCGCGCGATGGCCGAGCGGCTGCACGAAGCCGGCATCGAGCTGATCCTCGACGTCGTCTACAACCACACGGCCGAGGGCAATGAAATGGGCCCGACGCTCAGTTTCAAGGGGCTGGACAACGCCTGCTGGTATCGCCTGAATCCGGAGAACAAGCGCCACTACATCAACGACACCGGTACCGGCAACACGCTCAACCTGAGCCATCCACGCGTGCTGCAGATGGTGATGGACAGCCTGCGCTACTGGGTCGTGCAGATGGGCGTCGACGGCTTCCGCTTCGATCTGGCGACCATACTCGGGCGCGAGGCCACCGGCTTCGACCAGGGCTGTGGCTTCTTCGACGCGATGGCGCAGGACCCGGTGCTGCAGCACGTCAAGCTGATCGCCGAGCCGTGGGACTGCGGTCCCGGCGGCTACCAGCCGGGCAATTTTCCGCCGCGCTGGGCGGAGTGGAACGACGCCTTCCGCGACACCGTCCGCTCCTTCTGGCGCGGCGACGAAATGCAGGCGGCCGCGCTCGCCACGCGGCTGACCGGCTCGGCCGATCGCTTCGACCAGCGCGGGCGGCGGCCATGGGCCAGCGTCAATTTCGTCACCGCGCACGACGGCTTCACGCTGCACGACCTGGTGTCGTACAACCACAAGCGCAACGACGCCAACGGCGAGGACAACCGCGACGGCCACGACGACAACCGGTCGTGGAACTGCGGCGCCGAAGGACCGACCGACGACAGCCGCGTGCTGACGCTGCGCGAGCGGCAGAAGCGCAACATGCTGGCCACGCTGCTGCTGTCGCAGGGCACGCCGATGCTGCTTGCCGGCGACGAGTTCGGGCGCAGCCAGCAGGGCAACAACAACGCCTACTGTCAGGACAACGAACTGAGCTGGCTCAACTGGACCGGGCTGGACGATCCGGCCGGCGAGCAGCTCAGCGCCTTCGTGCGCCGCCTGCTGCAGCTTCGTGCCGCGCTGCCGACGCTGCGCATGGCCCGCTTTGCCACCGGCGGCGATCCGGAGAGCACCTTCCGCGACGTCGTCTGGCTGCGCTCGGATGGCGAGGAAATGCAGGCCGGCGACTGGAACGACGCGCAGATGCGCTGCTTCGGCATGCGCGTCGATGGTCGTGCGCTGCGTCTGCACGAACCCGACCCGGCGGCCGAAATGCTGATCGAGCTGGTGGTCAATGCCTCGCCCGAGGTCGTCGGCTGGACGCTGAATGACGGCGACAGCGAATACCCGTGGCGGCGCCTCATCGACACCTCGAGCGGATACGTCGCCGCGGTCGAGGGCGACGGTCGCGTGCTCATCGCCGGGCGCTCGCTGCAGCTGTTCGCCACCGGCCTGACCGCCGGCGGCGAGGAAATGCTCGCTGCGCTGCAACGTGTGCTCGACGGGGTCGATGCCTCGGAGGCGGTGTCATGAACGCCGTCATCCGCACCGCAACGCTGCAGAACCGCTACCTGCGCCGGCTGCGCAGGGGCGACGGCTTTGTCTACGTGACGACGGCCGGACGCCCCTATCTCGACCGCGAAGGTCTGGCGCGCATCGCCGCGCTGGCGATCCCGCCTGCCTATACCGACGTCTATGTCAGTCCGGACCCGGAGGCGGAACTGCAGGCCTTCGGGCGCGACGCGCGCGGACGGCTGCAGTACCGCTATCACCCCGACTTCGTCCATCGCAACGCGCTGCGCAAGTGGCGCCGCCTGTCGCGCTTCGCCGACGCCCTGCCGCAGATGCTGGCGACGGCCGGTGCCGACCTGCGGCGCAGCGGCCTGCCGCAGCGCAAGGTGCTGGCGCTGATGACGCGGCTGCTGCACTCGGTGTACTTCAGGGTCGGCGACGAGAGCTATACGCGGGCGCACCGCAGCTATGGCCTGACCACGCTGTGCAAGCGCCACGTCGCCATCGAGGGCACGCAGGCGGTGTTCCGCTACCGCGGCAAGCACGGTGTGCACCAGGAACAGGTGGTACGCGACCGCGGTGCCGTGGCGGTGCTCGGCCGCCTGCTCGAACTGCCGGGCAAGGCGCTGTTCCAGTACGAGGAAGGCGGCGTGCGCCGACCGGTGCGGGCGGCGGAACTGAACGCCTACATCCACGAAACGATAGGGTCTTTCTCCAGCAAGGACTTCCGCACCTGGGGCGGCACGCTCAAGGCCGCCGAGTTCCTGACGCGCCAGGGGCCGCTGGACGACGCCCAGGCGGCACCGCGCGTGCTGCTGCGCTGCGTGCGTTCGGTCGCCGCCAGCCTGGGCAACACCGCACCGGTCACCCGGGCGAGCTACATCTGCCCTGTCATCTTCGATCTTTATCTGTCCGGCATCGTGCTCGAGGACTTCGCGTCCGACGAGCCGGAGGACGGACTGTCGCGCAGCGAGGCAGCGCTGCGCCGGATGCTGGCCAGCGCGCCGGCCCGCCGGGCGGTGCGTTCGTCGCCGCCCGGCGCCCGGCGCGTGCAGTCCGGCGAGGCACGCCATCTGGCGCGTGTTCCGCCGAAAAGTGCGCAATCCGATCGCCCGGTCGCGGATGCGAACTCACGTGGAGGTGAATCATGATTTCCGGGAAATCCATTCTTGCATTCGTGATGGCGGGCGGCGAAGGCGGCCGTCTCCATCCGCTGACGGCCGAGCGCTCCAAGCCTTCGGTCCCCTTCAACGGACGGCATCGCATCGTCGATTTCGTGCTGTCCAATCTGGTCAATTCGGGCATCAACTCGATCTATCTGCTGGTGCAGTACAAGTCGCAGTCGCTGATCGAGCACATCCGGCGAACCTGGGTCATGAGTCCGCTGTTCCCGAACCAGTTCATCACCGTGGTGCCGCCGCAGATGCTGCACGGGCCGGAGTGGTTCCAGGGCACGGCCGATTCGGTCTACCAGAACCTGCACCTGCTCGATCGCGTGCGGCCCGATCTGGTGCTGGTGTTCGGGGCCGACCACATCTACCGGATGGACATCCGCCAGATGGCGCGCCATCACCTCGAAACCGGCGCCGACGCGACCGTCGCCGCCTTGCCGGTACCGGTCGAGAACTCGGCCTCCTTCGGCATCATCCGCACCGATTCCACCGGCCGCATCCGCGACTTCCAGGAGAAGCCGGAGACGGCCGAGTCGATGCCGGGGCGCAAGGGCTATGCCTTCGCGTCGATGGGCAACTACATCTTCAATACCGAGGCGCTGGTCGAGGCGCTGACGCGCGCCCACTCGAAAGGCGGCCACGACTTCGGCAAGAACCTGCTGCCGGCGATGGCGGAAACGCACAAGCTGATGGCCTACGACTTCTCGACCAATGTCGTGCCGGGGCTGCGCGACTGCGAGGAGGTGGGCTACTGGCGCGATGTCGGCACCATCGACGCCTACTACGACGCGCACTTCGACACGCTGGGCGAGGACCCGCGCTTCTGCATGTTCAATTCGCGTTGGCCCATCTTCGCCGCACCCGATCAGACCGAGGCGGCTCAGGTGCTCGACGGCCACTTGCGCACGGCGTCGATCGCCGCCGGTGTGCTGATACGCCGTGCCGTCATCCAGCGCTCGATGCTGCGCCGGGACGTGGTGGTGGAGGAAAACGCCGAGGTGTCCGATTCCATCGTGATGGACCGCACCGTGATCGGACGCGGCGCGAAGATCCGGCGCGCCATCATCGACCAGAACAACTTCGTGCCGCCCGGCATGCGCATCGGCTTCGACGAGGCGGAGGACCGCGCCCGTTTTCACGTCAGCGAACGCGGCATCGTCGTCGTCGGGAAAGGACAGCTGACGCCATGACGGAGCTGCGCAGCGCCAGGCCCGGCGTCCGTACCGCGGAGACGCTTTCGTTCGCTCACCGCATGCCCTTTGGCCCGTGTCCGGCAAACGGCCTCGACGACACCCAGGGTTACCTGTTCCGGCTGTACGCGCCGGCGGCCAGCCAGGTCGAGGTGCTGCTCGCCACCGCCGACGGGCACGAGGACGCCCATCCATGCCGGCGTGCCGACGACGGCTGGTGGACGCGTACCGTGCCGTACGCCCGTACCGGCGACCGCTACCGCTACCGGGTGGACGGCACCGAGGTGCCGGACCCGGCGTCGCGCGCCAATCCGGACGACGTCGGCGGACCCTGCCAACTGGTGGATCCGGTGCGCTTCGAGTGGCATGCCGCCGAAGCGCAGTGGCAGGGGCGGCCGTGGTGTGAAGCAGTGATCTACGAACTGCACGTCGGCACCTTCACGCCAGAAGGCACATACGCTGCCGCCGAGGCGCGTCTCGAAGAGCTGGCGGCGCTCGGCATCACGGCCGTTGAACTGATGCCGCTGGCCGAGTTTCCGGGGGCGCGCGGCTGGGGCTACGACGGCGTGCTGCCGTTCGCGCCGGAGTCGTCCTACGGCACGCCGGACGATCTGAAGCGCTTCGTGCAGAGTGCGCACCGGCTCGGACTGATGGTGCTGCTCGACGTGGTCTACAACCACTTCGGCCCCGAAGGCAATTACCTGCATCTGTACGCGCCCTCCTTCTTCACCGCGCAGCACCAGACACCGTGGGGCGCCGCCATCGACTACGAGGGCGAAGCCCGCGTGCGCGAGTTCTTCATCCACAACGCGCTCTACTGGCTGGAGGAGTTCCGCTTCGACGGCCTGCGACTGGATGCGGTGCATGCCATCATCGACGGGTCGAGCACGCACTTTCTCGAAGAGCTGTCGCGGCGGGTGCGCCGCGAACTTGCCGGCCGGCGCATCCACCTGGTGCTCGAAAATCCGCTCAACGGCGCGCAACGGCTTGCCGGCGAGCCCGACCCGGGCCGCTACGAGGCGCAGTGGAACGACGATTTCCACCACGCCGCCCACGTCATCCTGACCGGCGAGACCGACGGCTACTACGCCGACTTCGCCAGCGCGCCGGTGCACCACCTGGCGCGCTGTCTGCTGCAGGGCTTCGCCTACCAGGGCGAACATTCCGCCTTCCACGGCGGGCCGCGTGGCGAGCCGAGCTGCGCGCTGCCGCCGACCGCCTTCGTCTGCTTCGTTCAGAACCACGACCAGATCGGCAACCGCGCGCTGGGCGAGCGGCTGGCCGCGATGGTGCCGACGCACCGGCTGCGCGTGCTGGTGGCGGTGCTGCTGCTGTCGCCGTCGCCGCCGCTCATCTTCATGGGCGAGGAAAGCGGCGCCACCAGCCCCTTCATGTACTTCTGCGACTTCGAAGGCGAGCTCGCGCGCAAGGTGAAGGAGGGCCGGCGCAACGAGTTCGCCGCCTTCGCCTGGCCCGACGGGCCGCGCACCGTTCCCGATCCGTGCGATCCGGAAACCTTCTTCATCAGCAAACTGGACTGGCGCCAGCGGGAAGAGGCGATCGGCCAGCAGTGGCTCGCCTTCTATCAGGCCCTGCTGACGCTGCGCCGCGAACGGGTGGTGCCCTGCGTTCCGCTGCTGCAGACTGGACGCTGCAGCAGCATGCTGTTTGGCGACGCGGCGTTCGAAATCCGCTGGTCGGGTGAAGGCGTTTCACTCGTCATGCAGGCCAACCTGGGCGACGCGCCCGAGGCGGTACCCGACGTGCCGGGCGCGCAGCCCTTCGCCGCTGTCGGCGGCGGTGGCGACGGCGAACCCGGTCTGCCGCCCTGGTCGATGCGCATGTTCGTGCTGCATAACGGGGCGACGCAATGAGCGGAGCATTCGCTGCGCTGTGCAGCCGGCTCGGCATCGCGCCGGATTTCGAGGATGCGTGGGGACGGCGCTCCGAGGTGCCGGAGGAAAGCCGCCTGGCGCTGATGGCGGCGCTCGGGCATCCGCTGGCCGGCGGTGACCCCGACCGCGCTGCCGTCGCCGCCCTGGCGGCGCTGGACGCTGCCGACGCCGCCCGCGTGCTGCCGCCGGTCACCGTGCTGTCGCTGGGTGAAGGACCGCTCACCCTGACACTGCAATCGGAAGAGGCGGTGCGCGCCGGCGTGCTGCACTGGCGGCTGGTGCTCGAACAGGGCGGCGAGCGGCGCGGGCGCACCGCGCTCGGACGTACCGAGGACGGCCGCACCGCCACCGTGGCGCTGGATTCCTCGTTGCCCGCCGGCTGGCACCGGCTGTCGCTCTACCTGCCGGGCGCGACGCCGCGCCTGCTGGTCGAAAGCACGCTGGCGCTGTGTCCTGCCGCCTGCGTCCGTCTGCCGCGCGAAGGCGAGGGCGCGCGGCTGTGGGGGCCGGCGGTGCAGGTCTATGCGCTGCGTTCGCCGCACAGCTGGGGCATGGGCGACTTCGGCGATCTGCGCCGGCTGATCGACCTCGCCGCCGACGCCGGCGCCCACTTCGTCGGCGTCAATCCGCTGCATGCGCTGTTCCCGCACGACCCCGAGCGGGCGAGCCCGTACAGCCCGTCGAACCGCGAATGGCTCAATGTGCTGTACATCGACATCGAGGCGACGCGCGACTTCGGCGAGTGCGGCGCGGCGCAGGCGCGCGTCGCCGATCCAGCGTTCGCGGCACGGCTGGATGCGCTGCGCGCGACCGAGCTGATCGACTACCGCGGCGTGGCGGCGGCCAAGCTGGAGGTGCTCGAACTGCTGTACGCGCACTTCCGGCGCGAACATCTGGACCGTGGCACGCAGCGCGCTGGCCTGTTCCGCGACTTCCAGCGCGAGGGTGGGCGCAGCCTGCGCCTGCACGCGCTGTTCGACGCGCTGCAGGCGCACTTCCACGCCATCGATTCCGCAGTGTGGGGATGGACGCTGTGGCCCGAGTCGTATCGCGACGTCGACGGCGAGGCGGTGCGCGCCTTCATGCTCGAGAACGAGGAGCGCATCGAGTACTTCGAATACCTGCAATGGCAGGCCGAAGCGCAACTCGCGACGGTGGCGCGTCGGGCGCGTGCGCGCGGCATGCGCATGGGGCTGTACCGCGACCTCGCGGTAGGCGTCAATGAAGGTGGCTCGGAAACCTGGATACGGCCGCATCTGCACGCGGTCGGCGCCCACGCCGGCGCGCCGCCGGACGAACTGAATCCGGCCGGCCAGGACTGGGGCTTCCCGCCGCTTATTCCGCAGCGGCTGCAGCAGGACCCCTCGTCCTTCCGTGCCGTGCTGGCGGCCAATATGCGGCACGCCGGCGCACTGCGCATCGACCACGTGATGAGCCTGATGCGGTTGTTCTGGCTGCCGTCCGGCGGCTCGGCACGCATCGGTGCCTATGTCGCCTATCCGATGGACGATCTGTTCCGGCTGCTGTGCCTGGAAAGCGTGCGCAACGAATGCGTCGTCATCGGCGAGGATCTGGGCATCGTGCCGCCGCAGGTGCGGGCAGCGATGGAGCGCTACGGGCTGCTGTCCTACCGGCCGCTGTACTTCGAAAGCCGCGACGGCGAGTTCCGCCCGGCACGCGGCTGGCCGGCTGACGCGCTGGCGGTGGTCGGCACGCACGACCTGCCGACGCTGAGCGGCTACTGGAGCGCGCTCGACCTGCAGCAACGCGACGCGCTGGGCCTGTATTCGGACCCGGCCCTGCGCGAACGCCAGGCGGCGCAGCGCGACACCGACCGCGGGGCATTGCTCGACGTGCTTGAGCGGGAAGGCCTGCGGCTGCCGGAGGACGCCGCGTCGGCGACGCACGCGGCCGACCCGGCGCTGATGCTCGCCATCTACCGCTACCTCGCGCGCACGCCGGCAGCCATGGTGGCGGTGCAGCTGGAGGACGTGCTGGGCCAGGCCGAGTCGGTCAACCTTCCGGGCACCAGCGAAGAGCGCTGGCCGAACTGGCGGCGCAAGCTGGGCTGCGAGCTGGCCGACATCGCCGCCGATGAGCGCTGGTTCGCGCTGGCGGCGGTGATGAATGCCGAACGTCCGGCGTCGGCGCTGCCGCTGTCCGGCGGCCCGCCCGACTTCCAGCCGCGCGAGGCCGACGTGCCGCGGGCGACCTACCGGCTGCAGTTCCACGGCGGCTTCGGCTTCGCGCAGGCGGAAGCGGCCTTGCCCTATCTGTCCGCCCTCGGCATCAGCCACATCTATGCCTCGCCCTACCTGAAGGCACGGCCCGGCAGCAGTCACGGCTACGACATCGTCGACCACGGCGCCCTCAATCCTGAGATCGGCGACGAACAGGACTTCGACCGCTACTGCGCGCGGCTGGCCGAATACGGCCTGGGCCAGCTGCTCGACGTCGTGCCCAATCACGTTGGCGTTCTCGGGGGCAGCAACGACTGGTGGCTGGATGTGCTGGAGAACGGCACCTCGTCGCCGCACGCCCACCACTTCGACATCGACTGGAATCCACCCTTTCCGGAACTGCAGGGCAAGGTGCTGCTGCCGGTGCTCGGCGACCAGTACGGCCGGATACTGGAGGCCGGCGAACTGCAGCTCGCCTTCGACGAGGCCAGCGGCGCCTTCTGCGTGCGCTACCACGAGCACACCTTCCCGGTCGATCCGTCCGATTACCCGGCAATACTCGAGGCGGGCGTCGACGACGATGGCGACGACTGCGGCGTCGAACTGGAAACGCTGATCGTCGCGCTGGCCCATCTTCCGGCGCGCGACGCCGAGTCGAGTGCGCTGCGCGACGAACGACTGCGCAACGCGGCACTGTTCAAGCGCCATCTGGCGGCGCTGCACGCACGTCTGCCAGCGGTTCGTGCACGGGTAGAAGCGGGCGTGGCCGCGTTCAACGGTACGCCGGGCGAGCCGTCCAGCTTCGACCGGCTGGATGCGCTGCTGTCGCGCCAGGCCTACCGGCTGGCGTCGTGGCGGGTGGCCGCCGACGACATCAACTACCGCCGCTTCTTCGACGTCAATGATCTGGCCGCGCTGCGCATGGAGGAGCCGGCCGTGTTCGACGCGACCCATGCGCAGATATTCCGCTGGGTGGCGCAGGGCAGGGTGACCGGCATGCGCATCGATCATCCCGACGGGCTGTCCGACCCGGCCGGCTATTTCGTCCGCCTGCAGAAGCAGTACGCCGAAGCGCGTCGTCGTGCCGATCCGGGCGCGACCGAGCCGACGCTCTATCTGGTGGTCGAGAAGATACTGGCCGAATTCGAGCCGCTGCCGGCCGACTGGCCGGTGCACGGCGGAACCGGCTACCGCTTCGCCAACCTGTGCCACAGCCTGATGGTGGATGCCGCGCAGGAGGCACGCTTCACCCGTGTCTATCGCGCGTTCACCGGCGAAGTCCGCGACTTCAGCACGGTGCTGCGCGACGCCAAGCATCTCATCATGACCCACTCGCTGTCGGGCGAACTGGGGCGTCTCGCCGCGCAGCTGCACGCGATTGCGCAGCGCGACCGGCGCACGCGCGACTTCACGCGCAGCCGGCTGCGCAGTGCGCTGAGCGAAATCATCGCCGCCTTTCCGGCCTATCGCAGCTATATCGGTCCGGCCGGTCATTCGCAGCACGATCGCCGTCTGGTCGAGCGCGCCGTGGCCGAGGCGGCGGCGCTCGGTTTGGCCGGCGACGCCAGCGTGCTGCGCTTCGTGCGCGACGTGCTGCTCGGTGCGCCGACCGAGCCTGACCCGTCGCTGCGCGCGCTGAAGCTCACCTTCGCCTGCCGCTTCCAGCAGTTCACCGCGCCGGTGATGGCCAAGGCGATGGAGGACACCGCCTTCTACCGCTATAACCGGCTGGTGTCGCTGAACGACGTCGGCGGCGATCCGCGCACCTTCGGCATCGGCATCGACGACTTCCACGGCGCCAACGAGCGCATCGCCTGCACCCATCCGTTCGGCCTGCTCGCCTCATCGACGCACGACAGCAAGCGCTCGGAGGACGTGCGGGCGCGCATCGACGTGCTGTCCGAAATGCCGGGGCCCTGGCGCTTCGCGCTGCGGCGTTGGCGCGGCATCAACCAGCGGCGCAAGACCCGACTGGGCGACGGACTGGCGCCGTCGGCCGACGACGAGTACCTGCTCTACCAGACCCTGGTCGGCGTGTGGCCCTTCGACGCGCCCGGAGACGAAGCGCCGCCGCTGCGCGAACGCGTCGAGGCCTACATGATCAAGGCGGCGCGCGAGGCGAAGCGGCATACCAGCTGGATGAATCCGGACCCCGCCTACGAAGCCGCGCTGGCCGACTTCGTGCGCCGTCTGCTGGCCGGCGACGCGACGCGCAACGCCTTCCTCGCCGATTTCCTGCCGCTGCAGCGGACGGTAGCGCTGTTCGGCGGCTATAACAGCCTGTCGCTGCTGCTGCTCAAGCTGACCGCGCCCGGCGTGCCCGACACCTACCAGGGCTGCGACACCTGGTGCTTCACGCTGGTCGATCCGGACAACCGGCGGCCGGTGGACTTCGCGCGCCGCAGCCGCATGCTGGCGGACCTCCAGGCGCGCTGGCCGGACGGCGCCGACGCCGAAGGGCTGCGCGAACTGGTGGCGACGATGGCGGACGGCCGCATCAAGCTCTATCTGCTGTGGCGCGCGCTGCAGGTCCGTCGCCGCTTCGAGCGCACGCTGCGTGAAGGGCGCTACATGCCGCTGGAGGTCGAAGGTCCGGTGGCCCATCACGTGATCGCCTACGCGCGCGTGCTCGGGCAGCGGGTGATCATCACCATTGCGTCGCGGCTGCTGTTCGGCCTCACCGGTGGCGATCCGCAGCGCATCTGCAAACGCGAACTGTGGGCCAACACACGGGTGGTGCTGCCGGCCTGCAGTCCGCAGCGCTGGCGGGAGGCCTTCAGCGGCACCGTCGTCGACACCGACGGCAGGGCGGGGCGCCTCGACGTCGGCCCGCTTTTTACCGCCTTGCCGCTTGCGCTGCTGGTACCGCAGGGTCTGGAAGAATGACCGCCGCGACGCCGCAGGGCGGCGCTGCCCTATCGCGGCGGCAGCAGCGCTTCAACTGCGCGGGCGGCGCCGAGCAGCGGCAGCCGGCAGTCGGTCACCAGCCACAGCGGCAGCCCGGTCATCAGGCCGCTGTGCCGCCCCTTGTCGCGGAAGGCTGCGAGAAAGCGCGCAGCGTGAGCCGGCAACAGCTGAGGGGCGATGCCGCCGGTCAGGAAGACTCCGCCGGCGGCCAGCACGGTGAGCGCATGATCGCCGGCCACCGCGCCGTAGCAGTCGACGAATACATCGAGTGCCCGCATCGCCTGCGGGTCGCCGGCCGCGGCGCGGCGCCACACCGCTTCGCCGTTGTCGTCCGCGCGCACGGCCGTGCCGCGCCGGTCGCACAGCCAGTCGTGAATGTGGACCAGGCCGGGGCCGGACACGATGTGTTCGGCGATCACCCGCCCGGTCTTGCGGTGCAGGTAAGCCCACAGTTCGGCCTGTTCTTCGTTGGCCGGGGTGAAACCGACGTGACCTCCCTCGCCGGGGACGATCACGCAGCCCGCGCCGGCGGGCACCCGGATGGCAACCCCCAGTCCGGAGCCGGCACCGATCACCAGCTGCGGCGCGCCCGGCCTGACCGCCCCGCTCTGCAGCGACAGCAGTCCTTCGCTGCCCAGTTCGCCGATGCCGTGGGCGCTGGCTTCGAAGTCGTTGAGCAGCCGCACCGGCGCGCCGCCGAGCACGATGCGCAGCGCCGCCTCGTCGATCGACCATTCGAGATTGGTCATGTCCACGCGCCCGTCGATCACCGGTCCGGCGACGCCGAAACCGGCTGCTTCGAGCTCGACCGCGTGGCGCAGCGTCTGCGCGGTCGCCGCAAAGAAGTGATCGAGCATGGTCGGAAGGTCGGGCCACTCGGCGTTGGTGTAGCGCTGCGTGCGCACGAAGCTGAAGCGCGCTCCGTCGATCCGTTCGACCAGTCCGATCAGGCTTTTGGTGGCGCCGATATCGCCGCACAGAATCATTGCAGTCTCCTTTTTTCGATTGTCGGGGCGGCTCGCGCTGCGCCCGCCTGTACCCGGAGGTCATTTTCATGAAAGCCGGAAAGCCGTTCCGCGTACTGTTCGCCACGCCGGAGTGCGCGCCGTGGGTCAAGGTGGGCGGGCTGGGCGAGATCAGCGCTGCACTGCCGCCCGCACTGCGGGCCCTCGGCCTGGACGTGCGCGTGCTGCTGCCGTGCTATCCGTCGGTCCGGGCCTGCGCGCGCGGCGCGCGCAGCGTCGCCACCGTCGACGCCGAGTTCGGCCTGCCGGCGGCGCGGCTGCTGCGGGCCACACTGCCGGGCGAGGTGCCGGCGCTGCTGCTCGATTGCCCCGCGCTCTACATGCGCGACGACGGGCCCTACGTCGATGCCGACGGTGCGGACTATGCCGACAACGCACTGCGCTTCGGCCTGCTGTCGCGCGTCGCTGCGCGACTGGCGTCGGCCGCCAGCCCGCTGCGCTGGCGTGCCGACGTGCTTCACTGCAACGACTGGCCGACCGGGCTGGCGCCGCTTTACCTGCGTGGCCTGCCGGATCCGGCGGGCAGCGTGTTCTCCATCCACAACCTCGCGTTCCAGGGCCTGTTCCCGCTGTCCGAAGCGTCGTCGCTGGGCATTCCGGCACGCGCCCTGCACAGCGACGGCATCGAGTTCTGGGGACGGCTGTCCTTCATGAAGGCGGCCCTGCGTCACGCCGACCGGTTGTGTGCGGTCAGCCCGACCTACGCGCGCGAGATTCTCGACGCCGAGCAGGGCTGCGGACTGGAGGGCGTGCTGCGCGAGCGGGCGGACGATCTGGTCGGCATCCTGAACGGCATCGACAGCGCGGTGTGGGACCCGGCCACCGATGCCCACCTGGCCCGGCGCTACGACGCGCGTGCGCTGGCCGGCAAGCGCGTCAACAAGCGGGCACTGCAGGCGGAAATGGGGCTGCAGCAGAACGACGATGTGCTGCTGTGCGGCATGGTGACGCGACTGACCGGGCAGAAGGGCGTCGACCTGGTGCTCGATGCGCTGCCCGCCCTGCTCGAACGACCGCTGCAGCTCGCCCTTCTGGGCACCGGCGAGGCGGCGCTCGAACGGGCCGTGGCGGACGCGGCCGCACGGGCACCGGGCCGTGTTGCCGCACACATCGGTTTCGACGAGGGACTGGCGCATCGCATCGAGGCGGGCGCCGATGCGTTCCTGATGCCGTCCCGTTTCGAACCCTGCGGTCTGAACCAGATGTACAGCCAGCGCTACGGCACGCCGCCCATCGTGCGGGCGACCGGCGGACTGCGCGACAGCGTCGCCGATTTCAGCGAGGCGGCGCTGCGCAGCGGCGAGGCGACCGGTTTCGTGTTCGACGAGGCGAGCGCCGACGCGCTCCTCGCGGCGGTGGACCGCGCGCTGGCGGTCTACGGCCGAACGACACAGTGGCGAGCGCTGTGCCGCAACGGCATGGCGCGCGCCTTCGGCTGGGATCGTCCGGCGCTGACCTACCGGACCCTGTACGAATCGGTACGCGCGCGCCGCTGAACGCGCGGGCGCAGTCGAGCGGGGCGACACGGGGCGCATCGGGTCAGTGCACGACGTCGTCGAGCACGTGCTGCCAGTCGGCGACGAAGCGTCCGATCGCGAACCGTTCGCGCGCGTCATGCCGGGCGCAGGCGCCCATCGCGGCGGCCTCCGCGGGGTCGGCAAGCAGACGCCGGGTGGCGTCCACCAAAGCTTGCGGATCGGTGGCGAGGCAGCCTGAACGACCGTTGCGGACGACCGTTACCAGTTCGGTGGTGGCCAGCCCGACCACCGGCAGCCCGATCATCATCGCTTCGATCGCCGACAGGCCGAGACTGGTCCAGCGCACCGGGTGAAAATAGAGCCGGTAGCGGGAGAGGAAGTGGGGCAGTTCCGGGTTGGCGATCTCGCCCAGTCCGCCGCACTGTTCGGAGCCCATGCCGACCAGATCGATCTGCAGCGACGCGCGCACCTGCTGGAACACGTCCAACCCCAGCCGGCGGCCGCGCCGCGCCAGGTTGTTCACGACGGCGATGCCGCGCGGCAGTTCGCCGGTGTAGCGCACCGCGTCCGGCACCATCACGCCATGCTCGATCACGCGGGTCGGCGTGCGCCCGCTGTCCCACATCAGCGCGTTGAAGGCGGTGACCTGGACGAGCAGCACGTGCGGATCGTCGACCGGGTGGCGCGTGTCGGTGGGGTGCTGCTGCGGCGGATCGTGTTCGAGATAGAGGCGCGGCAGGCGCCGCTGCGCCTCGGTCAAGTAGCGGTGCTGGCCTTCGTTCCAGGCGGCCGAATCCTGGAACAGGATGCAGTCGAACTGTGTCGTCGCCAGCGCTTCGACCGGCACCTCGACCACGTTGTCACCCCACGGAAGTGCGCCGGCGCGGCCGCTGTAGCCGGGGCTGCGCTGGGCATCGACCGGCAGCAGGAACACGTGCGGCACCTGACTGAGGTAGTACATGTAGTTGCCGTGCACGTGCCAGGTCAGTATGCGTAGCGGTCGCGCCATGTCAGGACCCGTCGGCAGTGGGGATGATCGAGGTGCGGACGCTGTCCGCACCGCTGTCGAGCAGTTCGCGTGCGGCGGCGGCGACGCGGGCCGGGTCGAGCAGGCGCAGGCAGGCGTGATGGTGCTGCGGACAGACGCTGCGGTAGCACCAGCGGCACGGAACGTCCTCGTACAGCACGCGGTGCTCGACCTGCCACGGGGCGTGCTGCGGATTGGTCAACGCGTAGACGTCTACGACCGGCGTGCCGACCGCCGACGCGATGTGCACCGGTCCGGTGTTGTTGGCGATCAACAGCGCGGCGCCGTCGATGACGGCCGCCAGTTCGCCGAGGTCGAGCACGCCGGCCAGCGTGGCGCTGCCGGTCGAGGTCTGCCGGCGCACGTCGCGTATCGTTTCGCTTTCGTCGGTCGAGCCGGTGAATACGATCTGCAGGCCGTCCTCATCGGCCGGCTCGCCGAGGTGTTCGAGCACCGCAGCGTAGAGCTCCGGCGGGTAGCGGCGCGACGGCGCGCTGGCCCCCGGATGCACGACGATGTAGGGCAGAGCCGGGTCGATGCCGGCCGAATGCAGCAGCGTGTCGGCGCGCGTGCGGTCGTCGTCGCGGATGTGGAAGGACAGGTGGGTGTCCTCCGTCCGCGCGCCGATCGCCTCGACCAGATCGAGCTGGCGCCGGACCTCGTGGCGCAGCACCTCGTGCGGCTCCGGGTCGATGATCCAGTCGCTCAGCAGGTGATACGGATTTTCGCGGCTGTAGGCGAGGCGCAGCGGAATGTGGGCGAGCCAGCAGAGCAGGGCGGCTGGCAGCGCGCTCTGGCTGTACACGGTGAAGATGACGGCCGCGTCGAAGTGTTCGTGCCGCAGCGTTTCCGCCAGCGCCAGCAGTTCGTCCGGCAGCAGCGTGCCGCCGGGCAGCCAGGGCGGGCGCGCCTGCAGTACCGCGTCAACCTCTTCCAGGTGCGGCTGCAGCGCCTTGCCGGCGGCGCCGGCGAGCAGCGTAAGGTGGCGCCCGGGCGTGGTCTGGCGCAGCGCGCGCAGGGCGGGGGTGGTCATCAGCACGTCGCCCATATTGTCCAGCCGCACCGCGAGCACGCGGCGCGCCGCCCGCCAGGCGTCGAGATCGCACCGCCCGCGCAGCGTCTGGCCGGGCGACAGCTGTCCGCCGACAGGCGGCGGGGCCGGGTTCAGGCGGTCCATGACTGCGCTCCCGCCGGCGTATGCGTGCGCGGTGCAACGCGACGGTCAGCCAGTATGTGGTCGGCGGCGTCGCGCAGTGTGTGCGCGATGTGGTCGGGCCGGCGCAGCGGGCCGTCCACCCATTCGGTTTCCGAGCCGACGTCGAGCAATATTGTGCTGCAGCCCGCACGTCGCCCCGCCTCGACGTCGTCGAGAATGTCGCCGATCATCCACGACGACGCGAGGTCGATGCCGTGCACCTGCGCTGCACGCTGCAGCAAACCCGGCAATGGCTTGCGGCAGTCGCAGACGCGAGCGCCGTCGCTGACCGACGGGTGGTGCGGACAGTGATAGATGCCGTCGAGCACGACGCCGAAGGTCGCCAGCCGTTCAAGCAGTGCCGAGAACAGCGTCGCGATGGCCTGATCGTCGAACAGGCCGAGCGCGATGCCGGGCTGGTTGGTCACCAGTATCAGGCGGTAGCCGGCACGCTGCAGACTGAACAGCGCCCCGCCGGCGTCTTCGCGTATGCGCAGGTGGGCGGGGTCGACGTTGTGCGGCACGTCCTCGACCAGCGTGCCGTCCTTGTCGATGAATACGGCGCGGCTCAGCGGACGGCCTGGGGTGGGGCGACTCACGGCCATGACGTCTCTCCCATCGGCAGCACCGATATTTCCGCGACCACACTCTCCGGCGGCAGCGTCAGCACGTTCACCACGGCCGCGGCGACCGCTTCCGGCGCCTGCAGCACCATCGGGTCGAGGTCCGGAAAGCGTTCGAGCAGAAAGGGCGTGCGCATGCCGCCGGCGATGACTGCGGTCACCTTGATGCCGAGCGGTCGCAATTCGGCGTGCAGCGCGTGGGAAAAGCCGAGCAGCCCCCACTTGCTGGCGTGGTAGGCCGAGGCATTCGGCCAGGCGCGCTTGGCCGCGGTGGATGCGATGTTGATGATGTGACCGCCGCCGACCGCCTGCATGTGCGTCAGCGCCCGTTTGCAGAACAGGAAGGGACCCCGCAGATTGGTGGCCATCACGTGGTCCCACTGCGCGATCTCGAGCTCGGCCAGCGGCAGCGTGTAGTCGACGCCGGCGTTGTTGATCAGGATGTTGATTGCGCCGAAGCGTTCGCGTGCGTGTTCGAGGCAGCGTTCGACCTGGTCGGCTTCGCCGACGTCTACCGCACAGTGGCTGGTTTCGAAGCCGCGCTCGTTCAGCTCGCGACTCGTCTGTTCGACCGCGTCGCTGCGCACGTCGATGAGCACGACGCGCGCGCCGGCCTGGCACAGCGCCTCGCTGAGCGCCCGGCCCAGTCCGCGGGCGGCGCCGGTGATCACGGCGGTGCGGCCTTCGAGAGGACGTAGGGGCTTCATGATCCGGCCCTTTCCTCGAAGGCGGGCGCGTTACGCGCGCACAGTTCTTCGTAGATGCCGTTGAGAGAGGTGGCGACGCGCTTCCAGGTGAAGGTGCTGCGGACCCGGCGCAGACCGGCGGAGCCGAAGCTGCGTGCGCGCAGCGGGTCGTCGTGCAGCCATTTCAGCCGTTCGGCCAGCGCCGGTGGATCGTGCGGCGGTACCAGGTAGCCGGTCTCGCCGTCGACCACCGTGTGCCGGATGCCACCGACATCGGCGCCGACCACCGGACGGCCGCAGGCCATCGCTTCCAGCGGCGTGATGCCGAAGGGTTCGTACCAGGGTGTGGTGACGAATACGTCGGCGGCGCAGTAGTAGTCGCTCAGCGCTTCGCGCTCACGACGGCCGGTGAACAGCGTCCGGTCGGCCACGCCTTCCTCTTCGGCGATCGCGCGCAGACGCGCGATTTCCGGCGTGTAGCGGGGATCGGGATCGGCGTGTTCACCGCCGACGACGAGCAGCCGCGCGTCGATGCGGTGTTCCCGCTTCAGCACGCCGAGGGCGCGGATCACGTTGTCGATGCCCTTGCGCGGCACCAGCCGGCCGAGCTGAAGCACGACGAAGTCGTCGGCGGGCAGGCCGAGCCGTTCGCGTGCACGACCGTCGCCCGGCCCCAGTTCGCGCGTATCGACACCGCAGGGGACGATCGCGATGCGCTCGCCATCGGCGCCGTACAGACCGGTCAGATCGGCAAAGTCCTGCGGACACTCGGCGATGATGCAGTCGGCACGATTGACCAGGGCGTCCTCGATCGCGATCCGTTCGTCCGGAAATCCGTCGGCGCTGCCCTGATGCAGTCGGCGGACGCGACCCAGTGCATGGAAGGTGACGACCAGCGGCACCTGCAGTCGATCGCGCAGGAAGAGGCCTACCTGCCCCGACATGAAGAAGTTCGCGTGCAGGATGTCGTAGCGCCACGACCGCTGTTCGCACCAGCGCGCGATCCACGACGCGAAGGCCGGCATGTAGGGAAGCAGTGCCTCCTTCGGCACCGGTTGCGGCGGACCGGCGTCGACCTGGATGACGCGCGTGCCGGGCGCGGGTACCGTCACCGCAGGGGTGGATGGGTCGTCGCGCCGCGTGAACACATCGACCCGGTGACCCAGTGCGGCCAGCTCGCGGGCGACGAAGGCGACATAGACGTTCTGTCCGCCGCTGTCGGCACCGCCCTGCGAGGCGAGTGGTGAAGCGTGTTCGCTGATCATTGCGATGTGCATGGAAGCTCCCGGCCGACAAATGCGATGCGGGTGTGGGGCAATCCATGTGCCCGTGCGAATCGACGTCGAGGCAGACCTGGCAGCGCGGCGCGGCCCGTTCGCTCATGTAAGTTGAGCCGGACAAGGGAAAGAATTACCCGCTGCCTCGGCACCGACGGACGCCTACGGCGGGCGGGGAAAACGGCCCAGCCTGCCGGTCGATGTCCGTCAACGCGTAACAGGATGATGAGCGGCGTATCGGCAGATCACGGGCGGTAACAATCCGTTGGAGTCGAGCGCCGAAGGGGCATGACGGGCAGTTGCGGCGTCGCGCCGACGCGCATCCGGACGCAGTTCATTAACCTTATTTAACAATTACCGGGGCATGTCGATTGGGCCGTGCAGCATGCTGAGAAGCCGCGTTCGCTCCGGTGCTCCTTGCCGGACAGATGCCGATGCGAAGGTCGAAATCGGCGCCGCGGGCTCCCTTTTCACCTGTCCGCCGGAGGCCGCATGCCCCGAGTCCTGCTCGTAGATGACGATCCCGAGGCGATCGAATGGCTGTCGGAGCTGATCCGCAGCGAGGGTTACACCGTCGCTGCCGTCGATTCGCTCAAGGCAGCGCGCATACACCTCACCCGTTCGACCCCTGAGCTCATCCTGACCGATCTGATGCTGCCCGATGGTCAAGGCATCGAACTGCTCGCCGATTTCGGCTCCAGACCGGCGCCGGCCATCGTCGTCGTGACCGGTTACGCGAGCATAGAGAGCGCCATCGAGGCGATGCGCGCCGGTGCCACCGATTACCTCATCAAGCCGCTCGACCATCAGCGACTGCGCGGCATCCTGAGCCGGATGCCGAAGACCGAAGTGCTGCGCGAGGAGATCGGCGAGTTGCGCAGCGAATTGATACGCCTCGGACGCTTCGGTCACATGCTCGGAAATTCGCCGGCGATGCGCCGGATCTACAACCAGATCGACCGCGTCGCGCCAACATCGGCGACCGTGCTGCTGATCGGCGAAAGCGGTACCGGCAAGGAGGTCGTTGCGCAGACGCTGCACGATCTCAGCCGACGCAAGCGCCAACCCTTCCTGCCACTCAACTGCGGCGCCGTATCGCCGCAACTGATCGAGAGCGAACTGTTCGGCCACGAGAAGGGCAGCTTCACCGGCGCCGACCGGCAGCACCGCGGCTTTTTCGAACGGGCGCACGGCGGTACGCTGTTCCTCGACGAAGTGACCGAAATGCGCCCCGACCTGCAGGTCAAGCTGCTGCGCGTGCTGGAAACAGGCACCTTCATGCGCGTGGGTACCAACGATCCCATCGTCACCGACATCCGGCTCATCGCCGCGACCAACCGGGTGCCGGAAGAGGCGGTGGCGGAAGGGCGTCTGCGCGAGGATCTCTATCATCGCCTGAACGTGTTCCCCATCGTCCTCCCGCCGCTGCGCGAACGCGGCACCGACATCGAACTGCTGGCCCAGCACTTCCTGACGGAACTGAACGAGCGCGAGCACGAGAACAAGCGCTTTTCGCCGGAGGCGATCGCGTCGCTGTATGCCCACTCGTGGCCGGGCAATGTGCGCGAGCTGAAGAACTACGTCCATCGCGTGTTCATCCTGGCGGACGAGGTGATCGAAACCGATCTGGCGCCGGACAATTTCAGCAGGGCGTCGGCCGGACCGGTGCTCACCATCCGCGTCGGCACGCCGCTGGAGGAGGTGAACCGGCGGGTGCTCGAAGCGACGCTTCAGGAATGCGGCAACGTGAAGCGCAAGGCGGCCGAGGTACTCGGCATCAGCCTGAAAACCCTCTACAACCGTCTGTCGCTCTACAACTCGGCACGCGTCGAAGAATTGGAAACCGAAGGCGATCTGGAGCACAGCGGGCAGGAGGAGTGAGGCGCTTTCCGGAACCGCCCGTCCGCGAAGCCAGCACAAAGGCGCCGAACAGGAGTCATCCGATGAAACGAAACCGAGCGCGCGCACGGCGCGACAAGAAGACCTTGCACGGCAGCAACGACGTGGATCTGACCCGCCGCCGGCCGCACGAGGAAGGACTTTCTCTCCCCTACGAGCGTGACGAGTCGCCGGACGAGGCGGCGGGCAGCGAGCCGCGCGCCATCATCGATCAGGCTGCACGCGACGTCGCGCGCGGGCTGGTCGATACCGACCGGCGCGGCACGCCGTCCGATGTGCCCGGGCCGCCGGTCGAGCCGGGGCAGGCCGACGTGAGCGGCGAAGGCGTGGATGCAGGACGCTTCTCGCACACGCGCAGGCCCGGCCGCGAACAATCCTGACCGGGCGCACAGCCCGGGAACACGGTTTGCTGGACCACTGCACCGCCGCAATCGCATTCCATTTTTCCGTCGCGGCGGACAACTGCTGGAGGACGTGACCGATGAGCAATGTTACGCATGAACCCCTGATGAGCGCGGCCGAGGCCGAATCCCGTCTGGATGCCCAGGTCAGCCGCCTGAAAGGTGCGCTGGCGAGTGCTGCCGAAAGCGGCCGCAATTTTGCGCATGACCTCGCTCACGACGAAGGTTGGGTGGGCGAGGGCGTGCGCTGTGCCCGCAAACATCCGGTGGCGGCGGTTGCCATCGCCGCCGCGGTCGGATTGCTGCTCAGTCGCGTCCTGCGCTGATGGGGCAGGACGAAACGGGCCGGACCGGCTGGCGCGCGGTCGAGGACCTCGGGCAACTGTGGCGGCGGGCGTGTTCGCTGGCCGCCGACTTCAGCCTGCTGATCGCGCTGGACGTCCGCCGTTCGGCACGCCGGGCGGTCGAGGCGCTGTGCATCGCCGTGGTCGCGGCTGTGCTGTTCGCCGTGGCATGGATTGCCGTGATGGCCGCGCTGATTGGCCTTTCGGCAGAGCCGCGCGCCACATGGGCGCACGGCATGCTGGGCGCCGGTGCCATCAATCTATCGCTCGCTATCGCGATGGGGTGGTGGGTCCGCAGCCGCTTGCGGCGGCTGCCGCTCGCCACGTCAATCCGTCAATTGCAGGGCATCAAGGAAGGGGAGGTGACCGCGGATGGCTGACCACGAAACGCTCGAACTGGCGCGCGTTGCGGCGCGCGTCGACGCGCAGCGGCGCGCGCTGCGTCAGGCCGTCGACGCATGGGCGACGGCACGCCGTGAGGCCGTGGTGTCGGTGCGGGGGCTGGCCGCCGTGGCCGCGTCAGCGTTGACGCTGGGTATCGCACTGCGCGGCCGGCGCAGCCGGGCTCCCGCCGCGGCTGGCCGCTTGTCGGCGCTGCTGGCCGTAATGCTGGCGGGGATGCGGATCCATCGCGCCTATCACGACACCTTCCCGCGTCCGGTAGCAGTGCGGCGGTGCGGTCATCAGCGTTCCGCCGGGGTGTCTCCGACCGAATGAATCGTCCGGCTGACGCGCAAGGGGCCGCGATGACGCCGACCGAACTGGCCGGGCGCGTGAGTTCGGCTGCAGGTCGTGGCATCGGTGCGATCGGCCGGCTCGGCGCGGTCAGCGATGCCAGCGCCCTGGTCGCGCTGATCGCGCTGATCGGCTTCGTCGGCTGGGCGCGAGACTTTCCGGCGCCGTCGTCGCTCACGCTGCTTTTCCCCACACTGATGCCGAGCAGCCTGTTCCTGCTCGGGCTGGTGGCGATCGCGCTGCGCGAGCTGCGCTTCGGTCACCGCGCGCGGATGCGCTACACGGTCACGCTGGCGTCGGCGGTGATCGCCTTCGTGTCGCTCACCCGGCTGGCGGTCGATCTCGATGTGCTCGACGCACAGACGGAAAGCGTGCTGGTCGGGGCATTGTTCTCGACGCAGTCGTCGCCGGTCACCAGCCTCAGTTACGTGTTGATCGCCCTGTCGATGGGGCTGGCCGCATTCGACCACCCGCTGGCGCGGCGGGTGTCCGGCTGGTGCGGTGCCGCGGTTGCCGCCATCACGCTGGTCAGCCTGTGCGTCATGACGGTGTCGCTGTTCGGCGAGAGCCGGCCGCTCGACCTGGACATGAAGTTCCCGGTGGCGCTGGCGCTGTTCGCGGCCAGTACCGGCCTGCTGTCGCTGCGCTCGGCGGACATTTTCGCGCAGCGTGACGACAACGCGCCCGGGCTGTCGGTGGTCCGCAATCTGGCGCCGCTGGCCGTGGTGCTCCCGCTCGCAGCGGTGTGGCTGGAAGGCGCCGGCCGGGGGGCTGGACTGTTCCAGCGCTTCGAGGGTGTCGGCGTGGTCGTGGTAACCATCGTCATCGCCAGCCTTACGCTCATCGTATGGACCGGGCGCAAGCTTGACGACATGAACGATTCTCGGTCGCGCGCGGAACATCGCGCCGACACCCAGCAGACCTGGTTCGAAATCACGCTCGCTCATCTGGGCGAGGCGGTGATCACCGTCGACGACCAGCGTCGCATCGGTCTGCTCAATCCGGCGGCGACCGCACTGCTGGGCGTCGACGCCGGCGAAGTGGTGGGCAAACGCATGGAGGATCTGGTCCCGCTCGTCGAGGGGCGCACCGGCGTGTTGCTCGACTATCCACTACAGCAGGCGTTCGAGGCGGGCGCGCCGGTCACGCTGGAGGGGGAGCCGGCTCTGCGTAACGCCGCCGGCCGCCTGCAGCCGATCGAAATCACGGCAACGCCGATACTCGATGCGGAACAGCGGCTGGTCGGCGGCGTGCTGGTGCTGCGTGACGTCAGCGCACGGCGTGCGCGCGAGCACGCCGAGCGCGAAGTCTATGCTGCGCTCGACCGGCGCGTGGCCGAGCGCACGCGCGCACTCGATCGTACGACTACGGTGTTGCGCGAGAGTACCGAACTGCTGCGCACGATCGCCGAAACCACGCCCGAGCAGATCATCGCCAAGAGCCGCTCCGGCGCGATCATGATGATCAACCCGGCGGCGCTGAAGCTGATGGGGCTCAGTCGTGCCCAGGTGATCGGCCGCCGGGAGGAAGACCTGTTTCCTGACTCAGCCGACATGCGGCGCATTGCACTGCACGACCAGGAGGTGATGGAGACCGGGCGCCCGGTGGTGGTTGAAGAGCGGCGCCACACCGCGGCCGGCGAACGCATCCTGCTGGTGACCAAGTCACCGCTGCGCGACGCCAAGGGCGAAGTGGTCGGCCTGGTAGGCGTGTCGAAGGACATCACCGAGCGCAAGCGGGCACATCAGGAACTCGAACAACTGCTCGACGCCGAGCACCGCCTGCGTGGCGAGGCGGAGCGGGCCAGTCGGGCGAAGGACGAATTTCTCGCCATCGTGTCGCACGAGTTGCGCTCGCCGCTGAACGCATTGAAGGGGTGGGCGCAGGTGCTGGCCGGCGTATCGACACCGGACCCCACACTGCTGGGCCGGGCCAGCGAAGCCATCAAGCGCAATGTCGACCACCAGGTGAGGCTGATCGACGATCTGCTGAGCACGTCGCGCATCATCAGCGGCAAGCTCGACCTCAACTGCGCGCGCATCAATCTGGTGGACGTCGCGGCCTCGACGCTGGAAACCTTCCGCGTGCAGGCGCACGAAAAGGGCGTCGCTCTGCGCTTTGAATCAGAACACGCCGTGGTGCCGGTCTGCGCCGATTACGACCGGATGCAGCAGGTGCTGAGCAACCTCCTTTCGAACGCGCTGAAGTTCACGCCGGAGGGCGGCTCGGTGCAGGTGTTGCTCGCGATGACCGCTGACACGGTGGACATGACGGTGGCCGACACCGGCATCGGCATAAAGCCGGACTTCCTGCCCCACGTTTTCGACCGCTTCAGCCAGGCGGACACGTCGATGACGCGCCGGTTTCAAGGCCTGGGCATCGGTCTGGCACTGGTCCGCAATCTGGTGGAACTGCAGGGCGGGACGGTGCGTGTGCGCAGCGGTGGCGAAGGGCAGGGCGCGGCCTTCGTCGTCCAGTTGCGGCGCCTGCAGGCGCACGAACATCCCTGCCAGCCGCCGACGTCTCAGCCGCCGCGGCGGCGCCTCGAAGGGGTCAAGGTCCTTCTGCTCGACGACGATGCCGACGCCTGCGACTTCATGCTGCTCATCCTGTCGAAGGCCGGAGCACGCGTGCATGCCTTCGATTCGGGCGACGATCTGCTCGCTGCTTTCGGCGACGGATCCAGTTCCGTGGCGACAGTGCTCCTGCTCGACATCGCCATGCCTCGCGAGAGCGGATTCGAGGTGCTGAGGCGCGTTCGCGAGAAGTGGCCCGATCGCGCGGTGCCGGCTCTCGCCGTGAGCGCGCTGAGCTATCTGGACGACGCATTGCTGATAAGTTCGGGCTTCGAAGCGCTGGTCAGCAAGCCGGTCGACGAGAGGGTGCTGATCGACACGATTGCCTCGGTGCTTGACCAGCAGGTGGCGGGCGACGGGGCGACCGGAACCGTCGGATGAAGCGCTCGGGTCTGACGCCGCTATACGACGGGGCGCGGCGGGTCTGGGCAGCGTTGCGCGGCTGGATCGCCCACGACGCGCCGTCGATGTCCGCCTCGATCGCGTTCTTCGCCGCCTTCTCGCTGGCGCCCATCCTTGTCGTCGCAGTGTCGGTCGCCAGTTTCTTCTTCGGTGTTGAGGCGGTTCAGGGCCGCCTGTTCTCGAGCATCGAATCGGTGGTGGGTGCGGCCGGGGCCGAGGCGGTGCAGGCCATGCTGGCCAACGCCTGGCTGAGCGGCGACCAGGGGTGGAGCGGCGCCCTGTCGCTGCTGGCGGTCTTCGTCGGCGCGACGGCGACCTTCGCCGAGCTGAACAGCGCGTTGAATCGCATCTGGAACGTCGACCCGTCCCGACGGGTCGTGATCGGACTGCTGCGCGTCCGGCTGCTGTCGTTCGGCATCGTCATCGGTACCGGCTTCCTGATGGTGGTGCTGCTGATCGCCGATGCGCTGCTCACGCACGCACAGGCCTGGCTGTGGGGCGCGCGCGGTGCTCTGCCGCTGCTGCAGCAGGTGCAGCAGTGCGTGTCCTTCGTGTTCCTGTGCGTCGCCTTCAGCGTGTTGCTCAAGGTATTGCCGGACGTCGCCGTCGCATGGCGCGAGGCGATCACCGGCGGCGTCGCCGCGGCGGTGCTGTTCGCGATCGGCAAGCACCTGTTCGCGCGCTACCTCGCCTACGTCGGCACGGCGAACGCATTCGGTGCAGCCGGTTCGCTGGCAGTGCTGATGATGTGGCTGTTCTTCTCCGCCGCGGTTTTCCTGTTCGGCGCCGAACTCGCCGCGGCCTCGCGACGCCCGGCGGAACGGCCGGGCTACACGTCGGTGTAAATGTTGCGCGCTTCCATCTGCTGATCGCCCCGCTCGGGCAGGGCACGCGGTTTGCCACTCTGCGGTAAGACGGGAGAGGTTGGCAGGCGCTGCATCGTGCGGGGCCGTCCTCTCCCGCCCGGTCGTACCGACCGGAAGGACAGAGGAGATGAAACCATGAGATCGCAGCATTCGCGGACCATTCCGTTCGGACCCGAGGAGGACAGCACGCAGGACCGCTACCGCTCGCAGGGGGCGGAACGCGGCATCACCGGCGCCGACTACCGGCGCTCGCGCGGCAACTGGGACGACGACGCCGAAGGCGGCCGCGGCAGCGGGCAGGACACGCACCGCGGCTGGTCAGACCCCGGTCTGCCGCATGCGGACAGCTGGCGCCGCGGTCGGGAGGACTTCGAGCGCAACGGCCCGGGCGGCAATCCGGACGAGCGCGGCGAAATGTTCGCCCGCGCCCGCAGCGGAGCCCGTCACGAGGGCGAAGCCGAGCACCCGATGCAGCAACGCTACGCCGGCTATGGCGGCTACAACGGCCCGTCCGGAAACTTCCCCGGTCGCGACTCCGGACGTGACGACTACGGCTACGGCTGGAACCGTGCGCACACCGGCGAACGCTACGAAAGCAGCAACGACGAGTCGGAGCGCTTCTTCCCGCAAGGCGGCGGACGCCAGGCCGGCAGCCGCGAACAGGGGCACGACGAAGGTCGTGCCTGGCCGTGGCGGGCGCCGTCCGACGAGATCGGGCAGGGCCGCTCCAGCCACGGCACCCAGCCCGCCGACATCCACCGCGACCGCAAGGGCCCGAAGGGCTATTCGCGCTCCGACGAGCGCATCCGCGAGTTCATCTGCGAGCGCCTCGCGCAACAGCACCGGCTCGACGTCAGTGAAGTCAGCGTGTCGGTCAGCGACGGTTGCGTGACGCTCGAAGGCACGGTGCCGGACCGCGGCATGAAGCACGCCATCGAGGATGCTGCCGATGGCTGCTGGGGCGTCAAGGACGTCGAGAACCGCATCCGCGTCGCCTCGCATCTGCGCGGCATACAGGCGCTGGGCGGCGATGACGTCGGACGCACCATGAGCGAGTCGGCCAGCGAGGTGCTGACGGAGAACGCTGCCGCCAGCACGCCCCGGAAGGCGAAGGGCTGAGCGCAGCCCCGCTGTTCCATCCAGTTCGATCAACAACACACACGGAGGTAACCACCATGCTGACATCCCAATCCCTTTCCGAGTCGGGCGCCCAGATCGTCGGTACGCCGAGCAGCATTCCCGACGGTCCAGGCCCCGAGGTCATGGCGGCGAGCACGCTTGAGGACGACGACGTCGTCAATCTGGCCGGCGAAGACCTTGGCAAGATCAAGGAAATCATGATCGACGTTCCGCGCGGTCGCGTGGCCTACGCGGTGCTGTCGTCCGGCGGCTTTCTCGGTATCGGTGATCGCCTGTTCGCCATTCCGTGGGGCGCGCTCAAGCTCGACGTCGAGCGCAAGTGCTTCATCCTCGACGTGGACGCGGAGCGTTTGAAGAACGCGCCGGGCTTCGACAAGGACCACTGGCCGTCGATGGCCGATCCGGTGTGGGCGAGCGAGGTGCATACCTACTATCGCCAGCGCAACTACTGGGATCCCCTTGACGAGTGAGCGGTCCCGGGCCGGTACCGCCATCGCGGTACCGGCCCGATCGGGCGCAGCCGTCGGCGACGATCATGGACCGTCGCCGACGCTGTTCGTGCTCCGCCTGCTCGGTGCGGCCGTATGGCGGCACCGACAGCGCACGCTGGGCGCATTCGTACTGGTGCTGCTGGCCAAGGCGGCAGCCGTGCTGGTGCCACTGTCGCTGAAGGGCATCGTTGACCAGCTCAGCCAGGTCCCGGCACCCGCCGCGCTGTCGGTCGCGCTGGTGGTTGGCTACGCCATCCTGCGCTTCCTGGGTTCCTTCTTCAGCGAACTGCGCGACGTGCTGTTCGCGCGCGTCAACCAGCTCACCGCATCAAGCTTCCTGCTGCGCGTGTTCGCGCACCTGCACCGTCTGGGCACCCGCTTCCACGCGCGCAGCCGCATGGGCGGGCTGGCGCGCGACGTCGAGCGCGGCTCGGCCGGCGTCGGCTTCCTGCTCGGTATCGGCCTGTTCACCATCGTGCCCACCCTGGTCGAGATCGTCGCCGTGATGGCGATCATGAGCGCCCACTACAGCCAGGTGTTCACCCTCATCATCCTGGCGACCTTCATCGCCTACGCGTCGTTCACCGTCGTGTTCACCGAGCGGCGCGCCATCTTCCAGCGTGCCCTGAACGAACTCGACTCCAGCGCCAACGGCACGTTGGTCGATAGCCTGGTCAATCAGGAAACGGTGAAGCACTACTCCAACGAGGGCTTCGAAGTCCACCGCTTCGGCCGCATCCTCGACCAGTGGGTCGAGGTCGGCGTGCAGAACCAGAAGGCGCTGTCGCTGCTGCATATCGGCCAGAGCGCGCTGATCGCGGTCGGCGTGGCCAGCGTCATGCTGATCGCGGCGCGCCATGTGTTCGCCGGAACGATGTCGGTCGGCGACCTCATCCTGGTGAACGCCTACATCATCCAGATCTGCCTGCCGCTCAACTCGCTCGGCTTCGTGTTTCGCCAGGCGCGCGATGCCGTGGTCAACGCCGAGCGCATGTTGCGGCTGCTCGACCAGAAGCCCGAGATCGAGGACTCGCCGGCGGCGCCGGCCGTGACATTGAACCGCGGCGAGGTGAAGTTCGAGCACGTGAGTTTCGGCTACGAAGCGAGCCGGCAGGTGCTGTGGGATGTGTCCTTCACGATACCGGCCGGCGGCACCGTCGCCGTCGTCGGCGGCAGCGGTTCGGGCAAGTCCACGCTGGCGCGGCTGCTGTTCCGCTTCTACGACACCGCTTCAGGGCGCATCACCGTCGACGACATCGACATCCGGGCGATACCGCTGGCTTCGCTGCGCGCAGCGCTCGGCATCGTTCCGCAGGACACGCTGCTGTTCAACGAAAGCATCGCCTACAACATCGGCTACGGTCGTCCCGGGGCCACCTTCGACGACATCGTCGAGGCGGCGCGGGCGGCGCATGTGCACGACTTCATCGCCGGCCTGCCCGAGGGCTACGACACGCTGGTCGGCGAGCGCGGCGTCAAGCTGTCGGGCGGCGAGCGGCAGCGCATCGCGATCGCGCGCGCGATGCTGAAGAACCCGCCCATCATGGTGTTCGACGAAGCGACCTCGGCGCTCGATACGCGCGCTGAACGTTCGATCCAGGAAGAGCTCGACCGGCTGGCGAAGACGCGCACGACCCTGATCATCGCGCACCGGCTGTCCACCGTCGTCGAGGCGGACGAAATCCTGGTGCTCGAACACGGACGCATCGTCGAGCGCGGCACGCACGATCAGCTGCTGTCGCTGCAGGGTCTGTACGCGCAGCTGTGGTCGCTGCAGCGGCAGCAGCAGCAGGTGGAGAGCACCGAGCGCGATCTTGCCCTGCAGCCGATCAATCTCACCGCGCTGCTGGCGGGCGTGGTGGACGGCCTGCGTGCGGAGATCGACGCCAGCAAGGCCGGTTTCTTCAGCACCATCACCGCCGACGCGCTGCGGGTCACCGGCAATCCCGGCCGGCTGCAGCAGGTGATGTGGTCGCTCGCGGCGCACGCGGTCGCGAGCAGCCCGCGCGGCGGGCGGATCGAATGGCGCATCGAGCGGATCGGCGAGCGCGCGCGCGTCAGCTTCACCCACGCCGGCATGCCGCTGCCGCGCACCGGTGCAGCCGCCGGCCTGCTCGACGCGCATCGTCTGACGGCCATTCTTGAACAGCATGGCGGCCATTACGACACCACGGAGGCCGGCCCGGGGCTGATCGACGAGTACGTCGAACTGCCCTTGCGCGGCGCGGCCGACATTCCGCGGATTCTCGACGCCCCGTCTGTACCTCTGCAGCCGGCGCCGCTGCCGGCGATCACCGGCGCACGCGTGCTGGTGATCGACGACAGCAGCGACGGCCGGCAGCAGATCGAATCGGTGCTGCGGGCGCACGGCGTGCTGACGCTCGGGCACGCATCCGGTGCCGCCGCGCTGGAGGAACTGGCGCGGCTGCCGCGCGACCGCTGGCCCGATCTGCTGATCTGCGACGTCGCGCTCGGCGAAGAGGACGGACACGAGGTGATGCGGCAGTTGCGGCGCTTCGAGGCGGAGCAGGGCTTCACGCTCGAACAGCGGCTGCCGGCCATCGCGCTGAGCAGCTACGACACCGCCGACTATCGGATGCGCGCGCTGCTGGCCGGCTTTCAGATGCAGCTGAGGAAGCCGGCGTCGACCGAACAGCTGGTCGGCGCGGTGGCCAGCCTGCTTGCCTATTCAGCGACCGCGTCCGACCGGGCCTGGCTCGGTGACCTTGCCGCACATGCCGAAGGCGCCGGCGGCACTTTCGTTAAAGGAGATATCGATGACGCATCCGCACGATGAGGCGGCCCGCGGTGGTG
The DNA here is from genome assembly GCF_059552495.1 of Methyloversatilis sp. S146-33. Next base: position 93,046 of record NZ_JCANOT010000038.1, on the reverse strand, counting down.
GCGTCTACCTGGGGCGGGCCGCGGCACGCGAAGCGGTGGCGCTGGTCGCACCGATGATGGAAGGCGCGCTCGGCCGGCGCGACGTCGTCGGCAGCGGGTTTCTCTACGTGGTGGTGATGGACCCGGCGCGCGAAGCGGGCGAGGCGAGCTTCGACGAGGCCGTGCTGTACGAGCAGGGCTTCGGCGACCGCACGCAGTGGGACGCTGATTACGCCGCCTTCGCGCGGGCCAAGGCAAGGCTGAGCTGGCTCACCGGACGGGACGGGCGGACGGTGCAGGCGCTGCTGCCGCACCTGCTGCGCGACGGCGACACGGCGCTGAGCGGTGGCGTCTGCCTGGACGGAATCGTGGTCGGCGTGAGCGGTGCCTTCCCCGAGTTCGACGAGCTGTTCGCTGGCGCGGTGGCGCTCGCGCTGCGTGCGCTGGCACGTAAGGCGCGGGAAGCGGACGACGCGACGACGCTGCGCGCACTGGCCGAAGGGAGCGACTGACATGGACGGCCTGGCCGGCTTTGCCCTGACACAACTGCTCGACGGGCTGTGGGATCCGCAGCGGACCCTGCGCGCGTTGCTGCGCGTGCTGGTCGCCCTGTGCTGCGGGGCGTTGATAGGCTATCAGCGCGAACAGGTGGGCAAGGCAGCCGGGCTGCGCACGCACATCATCGTTGCCGGCGGAGCGGCCGTCGCCGTGGCCGCGGCCTTCGAATCGGACATGGGGGACGACGCCCTGTCGCGCGTCATCCAGGGCCTGCTGACCGGCGTCGGCTTTCTCGGCGCCGGCGCCATCCTGAAGCTGCGCGAGGAGCTCGACGTGCGCGGCCTGACCACCGCAGCAGGCATCTGGATGACCTGCGCGATCGGTGTCGCGGCGGGGCTCGGACGCTTCGCCATCGCCATTCTCGCGACGGCGGCGACGTGGTACGTGCTCAACAGCCTTCAAGCGTGGGAGCGCCGCAACGGGGACGAGGACGCGGACAGGGCGCCTTGACGCCCGCTCGCCGCCCGGGGCCGGGAATGCTGCTTGCAGGATGCGGCAGGTGCCGTCGGCTGGCGGTGCGGGGGGCCGCGCGCCTCTGCAGGAACGGGGATGTGCCGGTGTCCGGACGGGACGGAGCGGGTTCATCTGCTGCGTGCCCCTCTCCTTTTTCACGCCTGTGTTTACGTGGAGACGCCCATGGGAGCGAAAACCATCATCGCCTGCGTATTGCTGGCGCTCGCGACCGTGCTGGTTGCGAACGATGTACGCGACCCCGTTGGAACGATTACCGACGCGCCCGCCGCCGCGCGACCCGGCAACGCCGGCTCCGGCAAGGCGCTGTCGCGGATCGACAGCGGCTTCCTGATCGACGCCGCGCGGCGCGGCCGGGCCGAGATCGAAGCGGCCGAACTGGCGGCGCGTGTATCCAGCCACGCCGACGTGAGACGCTTCGCCCGCCGCATGATCGAGGAACACGGCAAGGCGGCCGACGAACTGGCGGCACTGGCAAAGCTGAAGGGCGTCGAACTGCCGGAGATGCCTTCGGTCGCGCAGCGCACGGAGCTGACAGCACTGAAGGCGCTGAGCGGACATGTGTTCGACAAGACCTACGCGTCGCGCCTGGGCGTGCGCGCGCACGAAAAGGCGCTGGCGACATTCCGCACGGCGGTCAATCGGGCGCGCGATCCGGATGTGAAGGAATTCGCCACGCGCCAGCTGCCGCTGCTGCAGCGCCATCTTGAAGAGGCGCAGGCGCTGCGCGCCGCGGTGGGCAGCGACCGCTGACCGCACAGGATCGCGGGCGTCACCCACGCCAGGACGCGTGCCGCCGCCGTGCGTTGCAGTGATGGTCGAGCGTGCCCTTGCTGGCGCACTCCAGTGCCTTACCCGGATCGCACAACGGCGCCTGCGTACCGGATGGCATCCGTCCGCTCTGTCCGCCGAGCTGACCTCGCCCTGTGCGATGTGTGCGGCCGGTGAGGTTCAGGCGGCCGCGGCCGATGTTTCCCAGACATACCTGCCCAGCCGGCCCAGTTCAGAGAAGTCGGCGTCGGTCAGGCGCAGGGCGGCAGCGGCGACGTTCTCCTCGAGATGTTTCAGTCGGCCGGTGCCCGGTATCGGCAGCATGCAGGGGCTGCTCTTCAGCACCCAGGCGAGTGCGACCTGCGCCGGCGTCGCGCCGAGGCGGCGCGACAGTTCGTCGAGAAAGGCACCGGGCGCCGCCAGCTCACCGGCAGCGAGCGGGTACCACGGAATGAAGGCGATGCCCTGTGCGGCGCAGAAATCGACCACGTCCTCGTGCTGCCGCGACACCAGGTTGTAGAGGTTCTGCACGCTCACGACCGCGAAGTGCTGACGCGCGGCGCCGATGTCCTCGACAGCGACCTCGCTCAGTCCGACATGGCGGATCAGTCCCTCCCGCTGCATCTGCGCGATCGCGTCGAACTGTTCGTCGCGCGGCACCTTCGGATCGATGCGGTGCAGCTGCCACAGGTCGATCCGGTCGACGCGCAGCCGCCGCAGACTCATCAGCACCGCGTGGCGCAGGTACTCCGGCCGTCCCAGCGGTGCCCACCTGTCGGGCCCGTGCCGCACCAGGCCGCCCTTGGTCGCGACCAGCAGGCCGTCGTACGGATGCAGCGCTTCGCAGATCAGCGTTTCGCTGAACTCGGGACCGTAGCTGTCAGCGCTGTCGAGGAAGTTCACGCCCAGCTCGGGCAGGCGGCGCAGTGTGCGCAACGCTTCTTCGCGGTCGCGCGGCGGACCCCATACGCCGTCGCCAACGATGCGCATTGCACCGAAGCCGAGGCGGCGGACTTCGATGTCGCCAAGGGTGCAGCTGCCGGCCAGTGCGGCGTCGGGTGTTCTCATGGTCGGGCTCTCCGGGACGGTGACCGACGGCCGGCGATTCCGTGCCCTCGTCATTCGCCGACAGTGGCAAATCGTGTGCCCGTCGCGAGGCAGGGCGGCGCGCGGGTCGAGCGGTGAGACCGCCAGGGCAGCCGGCCGTGACGCGTGTAGCGCTTACCGTCCGGATGAAATTCCTGCACGCGAGGCGTGCTGCGCCCACGTCGGCAAGCGGTGTTTCCAGGGCACAGCGCTTGCGTGGAAGGGGCTGTTCCCGTTTGACGGGTACCGCACGATTTTTCCTAACAGACCAGGAGGTAGACATGAACAGCAGAACGCTTTTTGTTGCGCTTGCCATTGCGGCGGGAAGCCCGGGGGCCTTCGCCGCCGAAGTCCGCGGTGCACCGGTCGAGCAGCAGCCGGGCAGTTCCCGTTCGGGTGTGCAGTCCGATCAGGGCACTACCAGCAACGAAATCAACCGGCGTCCGACGCCGGTCTCGCCGGCTGCGCCCGGCGATCCCGCTTACCAGTCGCCCGATGACATGAACACGGGCAGCGGCGAGTGCGCGCCCGGCGACACGTCGCAGCGGTGCAGGGACGCCAGCGGGCAGCAGGATGGTGGCGTGACCCACCGACCGCAGCCGGTAGCGCCGGCCTCACCGGCCGATCCGCGGTACAAGAATGACAGTCGGCGCTGAAGCCGCACGGTGCCGGGCGGGCGCCGCAATCGACACCCGCCCGGTCGGGGACGCATCACCCGCTTGATGCAGCCGCTGTTCGCGGCGCGGAAGGTTTCGCAGGCCATGTGGGCTCCAGGACAACGGAAGCCGGACCGCGAAGACGAACGGGGAATTGATCACGCCGTAGTCGCAAGGGCCGCGGGCAATCAAGAGAGACACGCCGGCGGCCCGGACTTCGACCACTTCGGCCATGAATTCATGGCCAGCATGTCCCTGCAGTCCATCAGCGGCGTGTCGTCGTACGGACGAAGCCTGCGCCGCAGATCGCCGTGCTCGTAACTCGGCCGGCCATGTCCGTCGGCACTGTCAGCACTGGGTCGGCTATCGTTTCCTGGGGCACGTCGTGCCGCCCTCGTCGGGCCGGAGCTTACGACTTCATCCTTTCGTTTCTCGGCTGGAGGGATGGCGCCTTCCACGGGTCGGCCGGGGCCGCGACGACAGCAACCAGGCGCCCACGGCGATGCCGACGCCGAAAGCCAGGTACACACCGGCCAGCGCGGGCCGCGAGAGCCGCTGCTCGAAGCCGGGTTGCAGCCGGTACGGCGTCAGCCTGTAATCGACGAAGCAGGCGAGCGCGCTGGTGGTCAAACCGCCTGCCATCGCAGCCCGCGCATCGGCCGCGCTGTCGGAGGGACGGACGGCGGCGTGGCCGGTGGCCCAGAACGTCGACGCCAGGTGATGGATCAGGTAGCCGGTGCCGGTGTAGCGCAGCGAGGGCGCGTTCCTGTGGAAGGCGCGGTCCTTCCACAGCCAGTGGCTGATCGCGTTGATGGCGGCATAGGGGCTGCCGGTCTGTCGGCGGCTCGCTGCACACAGCAGCAAAGCCGACAGCACGCTGGAGAGCGCGCCGCCGATCAGACCTTCCAGTGCAACGCGTTGCATCTTCGTCATGGCGAATGTCCTGGCTGCGCCCGCGGGACAGGGCGTTCAAAAGGGCTTGGCCACCATCAGATAGGTGATGGCGATGAAGGCGAGCAGCGCGGGTACGCCGAGCGCCACCCACCAGCGGAAGCACTTCCAGTACCCGGACGGCAACGCCATGGACGACGCGGTGGCGGAGAGGTCGCGCATCCGGATCTGCAGCCGAACCACCGGCAGCCAGCAGGCGATCGCCAGCGCATACAGCGCGATCGACCCGGCGAGCCAGCCGGTGTCGAGCGGAATGCCGGCGCGGCGCGCCAGCAGTAGGCCGGTGACCGGCTGCACGATGGCAGTGGTCGCAGTGAACACGAAATCGGCCACCACGACCAGCCGGCTGACGACAACGACCGGCGCCACGTCGCGATTCAGCGAAGTGAAGAACAGATAGAAGGCCGAGCCGACGCCGGTTCCGAACAGGAAGATGGCCGACAGCACATGCAGGAATTTCAGTGTGGAGTAGTCCATGATGCGGGCCGGCGCGGCGCTGGCGTGTCGATGAAAAGGAGCAGCAGCAGACCTGCGAGCAGCGGGACATTCTTCGACAGCGGACCGAAAGGGTGCAGCCAGAACTCCGGCAGCGCGACGGTGATGACGACGCTGTAGAAAGCGATCAGCGCAATCTGCGTCGCCCAAAGCGAACGGCGCATCGCCGGCGCGAGCGCCAGCGTCAGCACGCCTAGCGCGAGGTCGGACGCCGCCGCGCCGTAAAGCAGCACGTACGCGAAAAGGCCTTCGGCCCCGACGCGCGCGAGCAGCGCGAGACTGGCCGTGATCGGATACAGACCCAGCGATACGACGCCCGTCCATATCCAGAGTGCGGCAATCGACAGTCGCAGCAGGAGCAGCAGCCAGTGGAGCAGCGCAAGCGTGCGATCGGCCGTTCGCTCGGCCGGTCTGACGAAGTGTTCGACAGGGCGGGGAGGACGCCCGAGCAGCGCGATGAAGTGTGCCGGGTCGGCGGTGTTTCCGCGTTCGAGCATCGAAAGCGCATCGGCGCCGACCGGAAAGCCGGTCAAGCGCGCGCCCAGTGCGACGGCCGGCCGCTCAAGCCACGTCGGCAGGGTAGCCACCATGGCCGGGCGGCGAAAGCCCAGGTCGTGGCGCAGTTGGGCAAGCAGCCCGGCGAAGGTGACTGCATGCGGCCCGACCAGGGCCACCCGCCGGCAACCGCCGGTGTCCGCTTCCGCGGCGAGCACCACCGCGTCGGCGACGTCGTCCAGATGGACGGGCTGGACCTGTTGGCGTCCGCCGCCCGGCAGCATGAGGAAAGGCAGCGCCGCCAGTCGACGGAACAACGCCGCGCTGTCGCCCGCCTGCCCGTAGACGAGCGATGGATAAAGGATGTGCGAGGCGACGGGCAGCGCGGCGAGATGCGCGTCGGCTGCGCGTTTGCTCAGATGGAAGGCGCTGACTGCCTGATCGTCCGTTCCCAGCGCTGAAAGCTGGACCACGCGTCGCACGCGTGCCCGTGCGCTGGCCTCGAACAGGGCCTTCGGCGCGCGTTCGTGCACGATCGAAAACGTCTGTCCGTCGCGCTCCTCGAAGAGGCCGGCGCAGTTGATCACGACGTCGATGCCGTCGAGATGCCGCTGCCACGCCTCGTGCGTCAGCGCCTCCTTCAGATCGAGCTGCACGAACTCGACACCCTCGGCGCCGGCGTGGCCGTTTCCACGTGTCGTGCAGCGAAGCCGGTGCCCGCGCGCGATCAGCCGCGCCATCACGGCGGCGCCGATGAACCCGCTGCTGCCGATCAACAGGACGGTCACAGCGGCGGTTCCGTTTTGAGTGCCTCCTGCGGGCGGCGCTTCTGCACGCTGATGCTGCCGTCCGCCTCCAGGAAGGCAAAGCGCATCTCGTCCACGTCGCAGTCGGCCTCGCGCAGTGCCTGATGCATGTCATTGCGCGAAACGTGGTGGCGTTCGAGCACCGAGTAGTAGATCTTGCCGTTGCGACCGATCAGGATCGCTTCGCCCATGAGAAGCGCTTCGACCCGCGTGCTGCGCGCGGACAGCGTCGCAACGACGAGGTTGAGCAGACACAGCAGCGCACAGATCAGCAGCCCGCCGATCAGTGAATCGTCGCCGCCATTGAGCGCGTTGCTGGCGCCCTCGCTGAGCAGCATGACGACCAGCAGATCGAAGGGCGTGAACTGGCCGATCGTGTGCTTGCCCGACAGGCGGATCAGCGCGAGCAGGCCGAAGTAGATCGCCACCGTGCGAAACGCGAGTTCCCAGACATCCACGTCAAGGTCGAACATGTGCGTCCCTGGATCAGAGTTGTCCGGGACTCCGTATCAAGTAGCGTGCCTTGAGGGCGGTGTGCGGCTGCGCAGCGGCGGGGGACCGCGAACGGGCTCGGATGGCGCTCGTTCCGGGACTGCCGTCAGTCCGCCGCAGCAGACGGCGGATGCCGTGCTGATCGGTGCCCGTTTCCTGCAGCGCAGGCAACAATCGACGACAGCTGCAGGTAAGCATGCACGGCAGACATTCGTGCGGGTGCCTGACCTTGATTGCCGCAGTTACGTGACCGGAAGGTGACCCGAGACAGGATTCGCGCTCACTCTGTACCGAACGATCGGTCTGGGTTATAACCCGAGTCATCAGGGACACGTAATACGAGTCTGACAGATCGGTTCAGATCTTGCTTTTACCTGTTTCAGGCCTTTGCGCAGACTGCGCAGTCCGACCGCACCGCGAGGTGTCCTCGCATCTCACGGCAGTCGGGACGACAAGCCGATTCGTTCGATTCCGGCCACTTCCGGTGGCCCGGGACGAATGTCTGGACAAGGAGGAAACGATGATTCAAAGAGCTGACGTCCTCGCAGTCGCCTACGACTCAGTCCCATCACGATCCGACGATCCGGCGGGCCCGCCCGTGTTCATGACGTCCTGTCCACGCAGGCACTGAGCCCTCATTCCCGCCACCATGGCGGGCCGACCGCACGGCACTTGAGGCCCCCGCGTTCAGTCGGGGACCCATTGCTGCCGTCGATGCCATGCGCAAACGGTTCCAATGATGAAGATGCCGATGGATAACGCTCGGATGGATCTGTGTCACGCGGAGTTGCTGCATGCTTTCCCGTGGCCGACGATCATGCTCGACCCGGAAGGATTCGTTGTGGCGGCAAGCCGTCCGCTTCCGGGCATGGAAATCACCGTCATTTCGGGCGGACAGCATCTGCGCGACCTGCTTCCGGCTTACTGGGATGCGGTGTGCGAGGCCGGTCCCGGCCCTTGCGAACGCTTCCGCGACGTCGCCCGCGCGATCGACGGACGCTGGCTGCACGAGCGGGTGTGGATGAGCGCAGTGCGCGATGGAATGCTGCTGTTCATCGAGGACCGCAGCGAGCAGATGACCACCTCGCAGGCGGAACTTCAGCGTGACCGGCTGGCGTCACTGGGTTTCATGGTGGCGGGCGTATGCCATGAGATCAGCAATCCGCTGACCGCTGTGCAGTCGATGATGCAGATGCTGCTTGGGCGCGCCGACGTCAGTGCCGAGGCGCTGCAGAAGGGGTTGCGGATCGTCTCGGACAATGTGCGCCGGGTGATGGACATCTCGCGGCGCATGGTCGATTTCTCGCGCGTGGGCGACGAGCCGCGGGTGCCGTTCGAGATCGACGCCTCGATCATCGAAGCCATCGTGCTGCTGCGCCAGGGACTGTGCAAGGAAGCCGTGTCGGTGGAGCACTTTCCGGAACTTGGTGCGCTGGTGCTCGGCAACGCAGGTCAGTTGCAGGAAGTGATCTACAACATCCTGATCAACGCCGCACATGCGGTCGGTGACGCCGGGCGGATTTTCGTCACCACCGCGATGACGGCAGACAGGCGGGTGCTGGTCCGCATTTCCGATACCGGTCCGGGTATTCCGGAAGAGGTGCTGCCGCGCATTTTCGAGCCTTTCTTCACGACGCGTTCCTCGGGACAGGGCACCGGTCTCGGACTGGCCATCGCCTACGAGTTCGTGCGCGAGCACGGCGGCGAACTGCGCGCCTACAACAATCCCAATGGCGGTGCGACGTTCGAGATCGACCTGCCTGCTCATTCAGCGAGGACACAGCATGAGCGCCAAAGCGAACAAGCATGAGGTGGTGCGCCCGGAGCGCATCCTGGTCATCGAGGACGACCCCGGCATCGCCGTCTGCGTCGAAATGCTGCTCAGCACCCGCGGCTATGCCTGCACGGTGTTCGACAACGGGGCCGCCGGGCTGGCCCATCTCGCCGCCGAGCAGGTCGATCTGCTGATCACCGACCTGCGGCTGCCCGACACCACCGGACTGGACATCCTGGCCGCCAGCAAGGCTGAAAGGCCGGACCTGCCGGTCATCCTGATGACCAGCTATTCGTCGCTGGAAAACGCCATCGACGCATTGCGGAAGGGCGCGGTCGACTATCTGATCAAGCCCTTCGACAACGACGAATTCCTGTTCGCCGTCGAGCGTGTGCTCGCCGAACAGCGAACGCACCGCGAAAACCGATCGCTCAGGCGCAGCCTGCGTCGTGCCTACGGCGAGCGCACCATCATTGGCGACAGCGATGGCGTAAAGCGCATGCTGGCGATGATTTCCCGTGTGGCGTCGACCGATACGAATGTATTGATCCAGGGCGAGAGCGGCACCGGCAAGGAGCTGGTCGCCCAGGCCATACACTTCGGTGGCGAACGGGCGGAGCGCCCCTTCGTCGCGATCAACTGCGGCGCCATTCCGTCCGATCTGATCGAGTCTGAACTGTTCGGCCACGTGAAGGGGGCCTTCACCGGTGCGGTCAGCACGAGCGAGGGTCTGATACGCGAGGCGAGCGGCGGCACGCTGTTCCTGGACGAAATATCCGAACTGCCGTTGAACGTCCAGGTAAAGCTGCTGCGCGTCATACAGGAGCGTCAGGTCAGACCGGTCGGCGCCACCCAGACCTATCACACCGATACCCGCTTCGTTGCCGCGACCAACCGCGATCTGCGCGCTGAAACCGAGAGCAACACTTTCCGGGCCGACCTCTTCTACCGTCTGAACGTGATCACGATCCAGGTGCCGCCCTTGCGGGAGCGGGGCGAAGATATCGAGCTTCTTGCCCGCTATTTCCTTGAGCGCCACTGCAAGCGGCTGGGCATGCGGATCCGCGGCATGTCGGACGAGTTCGTCGCCTTCCTGCGGGAGTACCCTTGGCCGGGCAACATCCGTGAGCTGGAAAACGTCATGGAGCGGGCCATCATCATGGCCGAAGGCGACACCTTGTCACTGGACGACCAGTTCGACACGCTGCCGCAGGCAACGCTGGCGCGGCCAAGCACGTCGTCCGGGGCGGATGAGGCGAGTGAAGCGCTGGGGCCCATGTCGATCGAGGATTACATCCGCCACAGCATTCTTCGCTACCAGGACAGCTACTGCGACCGCGATCTCGCCGCCTTGCTTGGCATCGGTCGCAAGGCGCTGTGGATGCGTCGACGTCGCTGGGGCCTGATGAAGGACAGGGGACGCGCGGAAGACATGCAACTGGACCACCAGATGTCGTGAGCGAAGAAGCGTCGTGTTTCGTTTTGAACCTCATCTGTGTTTCTCCTGGAAACACGCGATGCATTTCGATGTTCGATAGCGCGTCCTGAGGGCCGTCCGGACATGGTATGGATAGTGCATAGCACTGTACGGACAGGTTGAATGAGAGGTTGGCATGACCGGGGTTTCGAGTCCGCTGCATACGCCTTTCAGTGTTCTCAGGCAGGCGCCGTTCTTCACCGGGCTGAGTGATGCGCAGTTGCACGCCATCACGCTCATCGCGCGCCCCGAGGACTGGGCGCAGCACAGCCGGATCTACAACATCGGCGATCCGGTGAAGTCGCTCTACGTGCTGCTCGATGGCAAGGTCAGGTTCGCCATTGGCGTAGGCGGCAGGAATACCTCGGCGGGCGATGTGCTCGAACGCGGACAGGTATTCGGCTGGGCAGCGCTGGTACCTGAGGCGCAGGGGCGCATCGCCACCGCTTCCTGCGTGACCGACTGTCGCGTGCTGGCGATAGACGGCACGCGCCTTCTGATGTTGATGGATGCGGACCACACGATGGGCTACCGCATCATGAAACAACTCAATCTCCTGATCACGGGCACTTTCACTTCGTTCGCCGCGGGCTGAACGCCCAAGCGGCGCAAGGCTCGCATCGGGAGAGCATCATGGTGTTGTTGATGCTGATCGCACTCGTGGTCGGCACCTTGATCGGCGCGGTGGGCGTGGGCGGCATCCTGCTCATTCCGGCGCTCAACCTGATCGGCGGCCTGAGCATACAGTCGGCGATGGCCACCGCGCTGTTCACCTTCGTATTCACCGGCATCGTCGGCACAATCGCCTTCATGCGCCATGGCAGCATCGACTTGCGCATCACGGTGCCGGTATGTGCGGGCGCACTGATCAGCGGCTTCGCGGGAGCTTGGGTGAATGCGCTGCTCAATGCGTCGTTGTTGATGCTGCTGCTCGCGCTGGTGGTCTGTCTGGCCGGCGTCTACACGCTGGCTACGCGCGGCCAGCCGCGGCGTCCCGTGCTGCATGGCCATCCTGGCCTGCAGCGCGCCATGCTCTTCGGCCTCGGCGGTGTGGCCGGCTTTGGATCGGGTCTGACCGGTGTCGGTGGGCCGGCGCTGTCGGTACCGATGATGGTGCTCGCGGGCTTCGCACCCCTGACCACGATAGGGACCAGTCAGGTAATACAGATACTGGCTGGCGCGTCGGGCACGCTCGGCAATCTGCGCTTCGGCGTCATCGATTTCGGCCTCGCCGGCGCGCTGGTGCTGTTCGAACTGGCGGGTGTGATGATAGGCGCGCGCATCGTGCATGCCATCAACGCGCAGCGTCTTCGCTTCTGGGTCGGTGTGCTTTGCCTGGCGGTCGGTGGCGGGTTGCTGGTCAAGGCGATAGGCGGCTTCTGAGAAGCCTGCGCCGGGCATCCGCGTCACGCGCACCCGGCATCAGGATCGGCATCAGTGTGGCGACGGGTCTGCACTCCGTGTGGACAGTCCGATAGTGCGTGCTCGAGGCATGACGCAGCCCGACCCCGCGGTCTCTTCATGTCCTGGCCGTAAGTGAGCGATCACTCGCCGCAACGCGCGCTGTCGTCGTGCGCTGTGGTGCGCTGCGTCGAGATGGCCGGATGTTGGTGTTCCTGCAGGCGCTCCGGCGCAGCGACGCCTACGGGCAGGAGGAGGGGCGGTGGCGGGCCGCAGCCCGCCACCCACCGTCAGGAGATGGTCTGGTAGTACAGATTCTGCGGATGATTGGCCTGCGCGAAGAAATACCAGCGCTCGGCCAGCAGACCGATGTACTGGACCGCGAAGGCGAGCCACAGCAGCGGTGCCGATGCGGTTGCGGCACCTGCGCTGAGCAGCAGAACAGGCAGCACGAAGGCAAGCAGCAGGAAGGTCCACTTCACCGAGCGGAGGAACTGCAGCGTCTTGTGATGGAAGAACTCACGGGTGTTGAAGGAGCCGCCCATCAGACCCTGTGAACGTTGTGCGATGCGCGGATGGTGGATGCCGATCGCGGTCTGCAGCGACGAGCGCGGCCGCAGTCGTGCGTTGCGCAACAGGGACGCGCTTCGCGTGGCCAGACCGGTCAGGGTCAGCGCGATGGCCAGCGACGTCATCATCGTCATCAGTTCGGCGGCGCTGAGTGCGGCGTAGGCGCTGGCCAGCGTCAGACCGGAGGCGCAGCCCAGTACCAGATAGTTGACCACGGTGAGCGGACTGGCCCATTCCTGCAGGAACTTCAGGCATGCGTAGATCATGCCGGTACAGACGAAGAGCGCCAGCGCAAGCACTGCACCGACCGCGCCTGTCGCCAGAGTCAGGGGCCAGTCCATTGCATGGCTGAGCCCGTACAGTGCCGTCGTGGCCATGAAGGCCGGCAGCACGATGACCTCGCGGGACAGCCAGGAGGTACGCCACATCGCCGCACTGCGCCATGCCCGTTCGGGCCGACCAAGGTGGAAGAACGACGCGATCAGCCCGGCGCCCGACAACGCAAGACTGATCAGTGCGCCGACGACGTAGAAGTCGTGCCCCGGCGTCGGGGCGGACAGGTTCAGCGCATGCGCGAGCTCACACCCGAAAAGTGCAAGGAAGAGGCCCTGAGCGGCGCCGGTGAGCGTCGTGAGTAGAATGACGGAGAAGGCGGGGTTCATCGTGTCGTCCTGTTGAGTGAGGGGAGCGGCTTACCAGCTTGCGGCATCGTCCAGCGCCGGTGTGCTGGCGTCCGGCATCGGCTTCAGCCCGTCGACTTTCAGCGGATTGTCGGTACGTACGATCTCGTCTGGCCGTATCGTCATTTCGGTTTTCCGCCGCGGCAAGTAGTGGTTGGACGGCTCGGTGCCCCATTCCGGCATCAGCTGGTAACCGCCGCGCTCGCGTATCGCCTTCGAGGCCGAAGAGTCCGGGTCGTGTACGTCACCGAAGATGCGTGCGCTGGTCGGGCACGCCAGCACGCAGGCCGGTTTGCGATCGCGCTCGGGCAGCGCCTCGTTGTAGATGCGGTCCACGCACAGCGTGCACTTGGTCATCTCCTTGCGCTCCGGATCAAGCTCGCGGACACCGTAAGGACAGGCCCATGAACAGTACTTGCAGCCGATGCACTTGTCGTAGTCGACCAGCACGATGCCGTCCTCGGCCCGCTTGTAGCTGGCGCCGGTCGGACAGACCGGAACGCAGGGCGGGTCTTCGCAGTGCAGGCACGACTTGGGGAAGTGCACTGTTTCGGTATTCGGGTAGCTGCCGACCTCGAAGGTCTGCACCCGGTTGAAGAAGGTGCCGGTCGGGTCCTCATCGTAGGGATTGAGGTCGGCCAGCGAACCGGCCGTGCCCGATGTGTTCCACGACTTGCAGCTCGTCACGCAGGCCTGGCAGCCCACGCAGACGTTGAGATCGATCACGAGTGCCAGCTGGGTCATTGCATGTCTCCTGCGCGCAGTCCGCGTTCGTGGGCGAGGGTAGGGGTCGGGGGGCTCATGAGCGCTTCTTCCAGTTGCCGACGAAGTAGGTCAGCACACCGGGGCGTGTCTTCGTGACGCCGGGCAGGGTCTTCATCGGTTCGAACTGCGGCCAGCTCTCCTTGGGCTCGTCGTCGCCAGCGCGATAGATGCGCACGCGCACGTCGTACCAGGCGGCCTGTCCGGTCACCGGGTCGGAGTTCGACATACGCCTCGAACTGCCCTGCATCGGAAGTTCTTCCGATATCAGGTGGTTCAGCAGGAAGCCCTTGCGCACCTCGTTGGCCATGGGCCCGAGGTTCCACGCGTTGCTCGCCTTGCCGATCGCATTCCATGTCCAGACGGTTCCGGCCTCGACCGCTTCGCTGTAGCGACACATGCAGCGCACCTTGCCCCAGGGCGATTCAACCCACATCCAGTCACCGTCACCGATGCCGGCGGCACGTGCGGTGGCTGGATTCACGTGAAGGTAGTTGTGGGCGTGGATCTGCCGCAGCCAGGCGTTCTGCGAATCCCACGAGTGGTACATCGCCATCGGCCGCTGCGTCACCGCGTTCAGCGGGTAGCGCGTGGTGTCGGTGCTCTGCGATTCCAGCGGCGGGTAGTAGAAGGGCAGCGGGTCGAAGTACTTCTCGACGCGCTCGCGCAGTTCCGGCGGCGGCCGGCGACCCGGCCGTCGCCCTTGCGCGGCCAGCCGGAAGCGCTGCATCACGTCGGAGTACAGGTGGATCAGGATGGGGTCCGCGTCACGCCGCATGCGCACCCGCTGCGCCCACTCCATATAGCCCTTGTTCCAGTTGCGCATGTACTGATAGGACGCGGGCAGAACGTAATGGAAGACGCAGTTGTTCTTCGCATACATTTCCCACTGCTTCGGGTTCGGCTCGCCGCGTATGGCCTTCTGGCCGTCAACGCCGCGCCAGCCGGCGAGGAAGCCGATGCCCGATCCCGGCTCGGTTTCGTAGTTCACGATGAAGTCGGGGTAGTCGCGGAACTTGCGCGAGCCGTCCGGCCGCACGAAGGCCGGCAGACCGAGCCGGCTGCCCAGTTCGATCAGCACTTCCTGGAAGGGCTTGCACTGCCCCTTGGGCTCGACCACCGGAATGCGCACCGAGTCGACCGGACCGTCGAACTCGGAGATCGGCCGGTCGAGTATCGACATCACGTCGTGCCGTTCCAGATAGGTGGTGTCGGGCAGGATGAGGTCGGCGAATCCCGTCATTTCCGACTGGAAGGCGTCGCAGACCACGATGAAAGGAATGCGGTACTCGCCGTCCTCACCCTTGTCGTTCAGCATCTGACGCACTTCGCTGGTGTTCATGGTCGAGTTCCACGCCATGTTCGCCATGAAGATGAGCAGGGTGTCGATCGGGTAGGGATCGCCGCGCCAGGCGTTGGTGATCACGTTGTGCATCAGCCCGTGCGCCGACAGCGGGTACTCCCACGAGAAGCCCTTGTCGATGCGCACCGGCCGCCCCTCGTCGTCGACGCACAGATCCGCCGGGTCAGCCGGGAAGCCCAGCGGCATGCCATCCAGTGGACTGTTGGGCTTGACCGCATGCGGGCCCCGCGGCGGTTTGGCGATCGGCGGAATGGCGCGCGGGAAGGGCGCCTTGTGCCGGAAGCCGCCCGGGCGATCGATGGTCCCCAGCAGCGACATCAGGATGGCCAGCGCGCGTATCGTGTGGAATCCGTTCGAGTGTGCGGCCAGTCCGCGCATCGCGTGGAAGGACACCGGATTGCCGGTGACGTGGTCGTGTTCGACGCCCCACGAGTCGGTCCACGAGATCGGCAGGTGGATCTTCTGGTCACGGGCCGTCACGCCCATTTCGTGCGCCAGCCGGCGGATGGTGTCCGCTGGAACGCCGCAGATGCCCTCCGCCCATTCCGGCGTGTAGCTCTTGAGGCGATCGAGCAGCAGCTGGAACGCCGGTTTCACCGGTGTGCCGTCCGGCAGCGCATAGCAGCCGCGCAGGCGTGGGTCGGCGCCAGGCGTGTGGGTCGGTACCAGCTTGTCGGTCAGGCGGTCCCACCAGTACTTGTTGTGCGGGTAGTCCGGGTTCACCGGATCGCCTTCGGGGTCCATCGCGAACAGCCCGAAATCGTCGGCGTCGGGGTTCTGCATCACCAGCTGGCCGGCGTTGGTGTAACGCGCCAGGAACTCCCGGTCGTACAGACCCTTGGCGATGATTTCGTGACACAGCGCCAGCAGCAGGGCGCCGTCGGTGCCGGGCTTGATCGGTACCCACTCGTCGGCGATCGCCGAATAGCCGGTGCGCACCGGATTGATGGACACGAAGCGGCCGCCGTTGCGCTTGAATTTCGACAGCGCCACCTTCATCGGATTGGAGTGGTGGTCCTCCGCCGTGCCGATCATGATGAACAGCTTCGAGCGTTCGAGGTCGGGACCGCCGAACTCCCAGAAAGAACCGCCTATCGTGTAGATCATGCCGGCCGCCATGTTGACCGAGCAGAAGCCGCCGTGCGCTGCGTAGTTCGGTGTACCGAACTGCTTGGCGAACATGCCGGTCAGCGCCTGCATCTGGTCACGACCGGTGAACAGCGCGAACTTCTTCGGATCGGTTTCGCGCAGCTTCTTCAGGCGCTCGGCGAGCAGCGCGAAAACTTCCTCCCAGCTGATCTCGTCGAACTCACCGGCGCCGCGCTCGGTACCGGGTCTGCGGATAAGGGGCTGGGTCAGTCGCGCCGGCGACTGCTGCTTCATGATGCCGGACGCGCCCTTGGCGCAGATGACACCCTGGTTCAGCGGATGGTCCGGATTACCGTCGATGTAGCGCACTTCGCCGTTACGCAGATGAACGCGGATGCCGCAACGACAGGCGCACATGTAACAGGTGGTCTTCTTGACATCCAGTTCCTCCACCGGCTCGGCATGCGGGTTCGACAGACGGACTGTGCTCATCGTGACTCCATGGTGGTGATTGACGTACTTGGCGCGTGGCAGCGGTCAGCGGGGGCTGCCATCGGGTAGCCATTCCTTGCATTGCCTGAAGATGCGATTCCGGCAGTTCGCGCAGACCTGCAGATCGAAGTGCGGATAGAGCGTGCCGATCACGTCGTCGCCGATCGCGAAGAGCCTGTCCCGTCCGATGTCGTCGAGCTGGCCGCCGCGCTCAAGCGTGCTGCGTGCCTGCTCGTTCAGCCGATGGAAGTAAAGTCCGCCTCCGCGCGCGCGCCGCCGGCGTGCCTCCTCGGCGAGCAGGTCGGCACCGGATGCGTCGATGAAGTTGATACCGGGGGCCAGCACGAGCAGATGGCGCTGTTCCGGATGGACTTCCTCCAGCTGATGGAGATGGCGCTTCACGTGATCGATGGCGCCGAAATACAGTTCGCCGTCGATGAACTCCATCTTCAGCTGCGGACAATCCGGCTCGTCGCGCTGCGGAACGAAGTGGTACTGACCCTCGCCGGGCGCCGGTACGGCGGCGCGTATGCCGGGTCGTGCGGTGCGCTCCAGGTAAAGCACCAGAGAGAGAATGACGCCGGCGTAGATTGCGAACTCGAGCTGGAACACGAGCGTGGAGGCGAGCGTTGCGAACAGCACTGCGGACTCGCGCTGGCTGGTGCGCATGACGGCCCGGATGTGCTTCACGTCGATCAGCGCGTAGGCGACCATGAACAGGATGGCCGCCATCGATGCGATCGGCAGGTAACGCGCCAAAGGCACGAAGAACAGCAAGGTCAGAACAAGGAAGCAGGCCGAGAACACCGACGACAGCGGCGTGACCGCGCCGGCCTCGTAGTTGATGCCGCTGCGTGTGAACGAGCCGCTCGACACGTAACCCGAGAAGAAACTTCCGGCCACATTGGCCAGCCCCTGGCCGAAGAACTCCTGATTGCCATCAATGTGCTGGCCCGACTTGGCGCCCACGGCGCGCGCGATGGACAGCGCCTCGGTCAGCGACAGCAGGGTAACGGCGAGCGCGATCGCGCCGAGCTGGTGGAGCACCTCCATGGACAGCATTGGCGCGGAGAGCGGCGGCAGGCTGCGTGGAATCTCCGACACCGTCTCGATGCCTGCATCGTGGCCGAGCACCGCTTTCACGCCGAGCGCGTAAACGCTGCCGACAACCATGGCCACGATCATGTAGGGCACGCGGGGCAAGTGACGCTTGGTGAGTATCCCGGCGGCGAGCGTCATCGCGCCTACCCCCGCCACCTGCCAGTTGATGTCACCCGCTGCTGCCGCAAAGCGGGACAGCGTGCCGAAGAACTCCCCGCCTGAGCCGTAGTGCAGACCGAAGAAGTTCTTCAGCTGGCTGACCGCGATCAGCACGGCCGCGCCTGCCGTGAAGCCGATGACCACGCTGTGCGAGATGAAGTTGACCAGCATGCCCATGCGCGCGAAGGCGAGCGCGAGCTGCATCAGGCCGACCATGAAGGTGAGCGTCAGGACGTAGGCGATATAGGTCGCGCTGCCCGGCTCGGCCAGCGGGCTGATGGTCGAGAACACCACGATGGAAAGCGCCGCGGTCGGACCGGATACCAGATGCCTGGACGAGCCGAACAGCGCTGCAAAGATGACCGGAATGATTGCGGCGTAGAGACCGTACTCGGGCGGCATGCCGGCGATGTGGGCATAGGCCACCGCCTGCGGCAGCAGGATGATGGTTCCGCTCAGGCCTGCCATGGCATCGCTGCGCAGCGATGCCCGGTTGACCATCGGCCACCAGCGCCGCATCGGCAGCAATGACAGACCGGTTCTGTACACGCGATTGGACAGTGGATTCAAGCGTCGGGCTTCCGTGATGAGAGTGCGCGCCGGCAGTTGAGTGAGGCGGTGAAGTGCGATGACTTGTCGGTGCGCATGGCCGACCCCTTACGCAAGTTCAGTGCCACGGCACGCGCGTGCAGGCGGCGCAAACGCCTGCGCGGCGCCGCATCAAGGCCGTACGGAAGGGATTGCGGAGCGGGCTGGCAGCCGACGCGTGTGGCGGCGCCACTCGCCGCTGTGCGCGGGCGCTGAGGTGATGTTTCCTGAGGAAACGTTGCGGTGTTTCACGAGGAAACCGCACACGCGGTCGGCGCGGCGTCGAGGTCGCGGTGCCGCACTCAAGGCGGGCGGCTGTGGCGTGCGCAGAAGGCTTGCGCAGCAACGGTTCTGGCGCAGTGGCCCGCTTGGCTCTCAGCGGCGGGCACGCCTTCTGCTAAGTCGGGTTATCGGCGCATTACCGTCGATCCGAGCAGCTGTACGACATCACCTCGTTACGTACCGGAAAGGACCTCACATGTCTCGCAACGCAGTGGAGTGGAAGCAGACGCCGAGCTTCCCTGAATCTCACTATGTCGATACGCGCATCTATACCGAGGAGGACATCTTTCTCGACGAGCAGCGCAAGATCTTCAACAAGTGCTGGATCATTGCCTGCCACGAGTCGGAGATTCCGAACGCCTACGATTACCGCACGTTCAGCCATCCCGGCGGGCCGCCGCTCATCGTGATCCGCGGTGAGGACATGAAGGTGCGGACCTTCTACAACATCTGTCCGCATCGCGGCAACACGCTGCTCTACGAGCCGGTCGGAAACGCCAAGCGCATTACCTGCATCTTCCATGCGTGGTCGTTCAACGCGACAGGCGACTGCATCGACATCTCCCGCGGCAAAGAGGGCTATCAGGACCGCTTTGGCTGCAAGGATGCAGGGCTGCGCGAGGTGAAGACCGAACTGGGCTTCGGCGGCTTCGTGTGGGTGAACGTCGATGACGAGAGCTGCACCCTGAAGGAATACATCGGCGAGGCGATGGGAATGCTCGACGAGCATCTGGACCAGCCGCTCGAGGTGTTCCACTACCACAAGGCGGTCGTGAATACGAACTACAAGCTGTGGCACGACACGAACAGCGAGTTCTATCACGACTACATGCATTACTTCAATCGCATCACCGGCATGATCCAGCCGGGCTACTTCGACCGGAAGTACACCGGCTATCCGAACGGACACGCGTCGGTCGGCTCGATGGCGATCAAGTACGACGCCTACGAGGGCAGCAAGGCGCGCGGCGTGGGCTGGCCTGGCCTGGCGCCGGGCGGCTGGGTGCTCATCGATATCTTCCCCGGCATGACCTACAACCTGCGCACCTCGGTGCTGCGCATGGACACCGCCATCCCGCTCGGCCCGAACAAGCTGCTGATCGAGTTCCGCGGGCTCGGACTCAAGAGCGATACGCCTGAGCAACGCGCCGAGCGCATCCGTGACCACAACATGATCTGGGGGCCGTTCGGCCGCAACCTGCACGAGGACCTGCTTGGCGTCCACGGCCAGGGACTTGCGATGCGTGAGCGTACGGACAGTCGTTGGGTGATCCATGGGCGCGAGGAGAACATGACCATCCATGACGAGGGCGGGATGCGTCACTTCTACGCCGAATGGAGCCGCCGCATGGGACGCAAGGCCTACGACCCGTACGGCGAGCAGGCCGTGGCGGCGAAGTGACTCCTGATCAACCGAACCGATACGAGAGGGCAAGCGTGGATACCAGAACCGCCATTACCGAACTCATCCACAGATCCGGTCTGATCATGGACGAGCGCGATTTCAAGGGCTATCTCGACCTGTGTGCGCCGGATTACCAGTACCGCATCACCGCATACAGCCCCGAGATCCGCAAGGACATGACGTGGCTGGAACATGACAAGGCCGGAATGAAGTCGCTGTTCGAGAACCTGCATCGGCACAACAGCGACAAGTCGCCGATCAGTCGCCACATCAATGTCTGCCTGGTGGACATCGATGAAGCGGCCGAAGAGGCCAGCGTCACCAGCACGATCGAGGTGTTCCGCACCACGCTCGATGGTGGCGAGACCGAACTGTTCGCGGTGGGCAAGCTGTACGACACGGTGACGCTGGGCCATGACGGCCCGGCGCTGCGCAGTCGGAACGTGCGCCTCGATACGCGGCTGCTCGGCTACGGCTATCACATTCCGTTCTGACCTCGGCCGGGGACACGACATGAAAATCCAGGTCAACGCACGAAACCGCACGCATCTGTTCGAAGCTTCACCGGGCGAGAAGATCCTGCACGGCGGTCTGGCGCGGGGCATCGCACTTCCCTACGAATGTGCCAGTGGAACCTGTGGCACCTGCAAGGCGAGGCGGGTGTCCGGCGACATCGACGACGCCTGGCCTGATGCGCCCGGGCGCAAGAGCCTGAAGTCGGCCGACGAGTTCCTGATGTGTCAGTGCGTGGCCCGGACCGATGTCGTGGCCGAGGTACCCGCCTTCGTACAGATGATGGATACCGGCTCCTGCGTGCCTTGCGCAGGCGCCGGGCGCATCGCCTCGACCGGGATGCTCACGCACGACGTGATGCTGATCGATGTCGAAACGGACGCACCGGTGGAATTCGACGCCGGCCAGTTCGTGCTGCTCGGTGTCGACGAGGTCGAAGGCATGCGCGGCTGGTCGATGGTCAATTTCGATCGCCATGCGCGCACCTTGCGCTTCGTCGTCCGGCGCAAGCCGGACGGCGTGCTCTCGAACTGGCTGTTCGACGCCTCGTCGCGCGTCGGTACCCGCGTGTCGCTGTTCGGCCCGCTGGGGCACGCAACCTTCTACCCCAGCCTTGGACGCGATTTGCTGTGCATCGCTGGCGGCAGCGGCATCGCCGGCGTCATGTCCATCCTTTCGCGCGCCGAGCAGGATGAGTACTTCAGTCGGCACGCGGGCGACGTGTTCTTCGGCGTCCGTACGTCTCGCGATGTGTACTTTCTCGACGAGTTCACGCGCCTGCGTCGTGTCTGCGGCGAGGGACTCGCCGTCACCGTCGCCTTGAGCGACGAGGACCCGCCGACCTCGCTGGTGAACGATTACCCGCTGATCCGCTTCGATCGCGGCTTCGTTCACGAGGTGGCCAAGCGGCACATGGTGGGACGCCTGGGCAACGTCATTGCCTATCTTGCTGGGCCGCCGCCGGCGGTCGATGCCTCGATCCGGATGCTGCTGCTGTCGCGCGTTACCGCGGACAACATCCGGTACGACAAATTCAGCTAGGACCGCCGGTATGCAAAAACAGCGAATCTGCAGTGCGTCGGACGTCCCTGACAACGGGATGAAGAGCTACGACATCGAGGGCATGAAGATCCTCGTGGTGAATGCCGGCGAGTGCTTCCATGCATATCAGGGGCTGTGTCCACACCAGGACGTGTGCCTCGACGAAGGGTACTTCGACGGCCAGTTGCTCACCTGTCACCAGCATCTGTGGCAGTGGGACATCCGGACCGGCGAAGCCGTCGGCCTGGCGGAGGCGCCGCTCGAGAAGTACGAGGTGGAGGTCAGCGAGGGCGAGATCTTCGTACTGCAGTCGAGTGCGCTCAAGGCAGTGGACATGTTGAAGGACGTCTCCGCTGCTTCGCTCGAGCGCCTGGAAGCGCTGGCCCGACGGGAGCAGTTCTCGGCGGGAACGGTGATCTACGAGGTCGATGATCCAGCCGACGACCTCTACGTGCTCGAGTCGGGGCGCGTGGAATTCACGATAGGGCGCGACGACCGCACGCGGCTGGCGGGCTTCATGTTGCGCAAGGGCGAAGTGTTCGGCTGGGCGGCTATGCTGGAGCAGCATCCCCGCCGCATTGCCCGCGCCGTCTGCCATGAGGACTCGGTGCTGTTGCGATTGAACGGCGAAGCGATGCTGGATGCGCTGGAAGCCGATCCGACCTCGGGGCTGATGGTGATGCGACGGCTGGCGACGCTGGTCGCGCGCCATACGACAGGACCCCAGAACAGTTAGTACCGGACCGGATAGACGGTCCCGACGTGTCCGGAAGGAACGGGGGCGAGGGTATGCAGATGCAGTGATGTGGCAGTGCGGAGACTTCGATGTCCATACCAACAATCAGGAGGAGAGTTTGCCATGGGTAATCTCAGGAATCGGGTATGCAGGATGGTGTCGACGCTGCTCGCAGCGGCGGCGTGTGCGCTGACAGGTGGCGTCGCGCAGGCCGGCGACATCAACTTCGGCAAGGTGGGCGAACCGGTGAAGCTGGTGGTGGGCTACCAGCCCTACTACACGGAGTCGTGGTCGGGCGTCGTCATGCGCGGCAAGAAGTTCTACGAGAAGTACCTGCCCAAGGGCTCGAAGGTCGACTTCGCGGTCGGTCTGCAGGGTGCGGTCGTTGTCAATGCGATGCTCGCAGGCAAGCAGCACATCGGTTACGTCGGCGACATGCCGGGCATCGTATCGACGACCAAGCAGCAGGTCGCCGACATCCGCATCGTCGCGGCGCTCGGCCTCGGCAAGGACCAGTGCAACATCTTTCTCGCTCGCAAGGACGCCCCGAACTTCGCATCCTCCAAGGAAGCGCTGAAGTGGCTCAACGGCAAGAACGTGGCGGTGCCCAAGGGCAGCTGCACCGACCGCTTCGCGCAGGAGACCTTCAAGAAGGAGAGCATCACTCCGGGCGCCTATCTGAACCAGAACATTGAAGTCATCACCAGCGGCTTCCGCGCCGGCAAGCTGGACGCTGCGGTGGTGTGGGAGCCGACGGCGTCCCGCCTGGTACAGGAAGGCCTGGCGAAGCGCGTCGCGTCCGGAACGACAGTGGACGAAAGTGACGGTGGCTTTCTCACCATGCGCGAGGACCTCATCCGCACCCGTCCGGACGTGGTCAAAGCCTGGCTGAACGCGGAGCTCGATGCCCAACTGTTCCTCGCTGACCCCGCCAACGCGCAGGAAATCGCCCGCATGGCGATGGAGCAGACCACTGGCTTTACCGAGCGAGCGCTCTGGTCATCGATGTTCCTGCGCTATCCGGACAGCGCGGGTGGTGTCGATCAGCGCCTGCTGCTTCCCTTCACGATCACGCCCGAGGTGCAGGCACTCATCACCGATGCCACCGCCTTCCTGTTCGCCATCAAGAGCATCAACGTCGACAAGCTTCGCCCGGAAGCCGTGATGCCCGAGTTCACCCAGGCCGTCCTGAAGGAGCGCGGACTGACCTCGCCGATCGGTGCGGTCAAGGCGCTGCCGGAATCCGCTTACAAGGGTAACTGAGCTGAGGAACGCGTTCGCATGGGGCGGACGCGTCACACGTTGAATGCGAGGGAACATGGAACAAGTCGAACGCTTGCTTAAGCGGACCTTGCCCTTCCAGGTCGTGTCGCCGGAAACGCTGGACGGCATTGCCGAGATCTCGAGACATGAGGTCTTCAAGGCGGGTGAGGTCATCTACGGGGCCGGGCAGCCGGCCGAAGAGGTCTACGTACTCGTGTCGGGCCGGGTGGCGCACCGGATCGATCCGGAAATCAAGGCGCGTGTGCATGAGAAGGAACTGCAGGTCGGGGACGTCTTCGGCTGGGCGGCGATACTCGAGGGCGAGAAGGTGCGGCTTGCCGACGTCGCCTGCATCGAGGCGGCCGAAGTCCTGAAGATCGACGGCACCCGCCTGCTGGAGCTTCTGCGCAAGGACGTCAATTTCGGCGAGGCGGCGCTGAAGAGCTTTTCCCAGCTCATCAGCCAGCAGTACTACCTGCCGCCGTCCGTGTCCGGGCGCGTGCCCACGACGCTGTCCAAGGTGGGGGACACGCGTACACCCGCCTCGAATCAGGCGGAACCGCAAACGGCCTCGGCGTGGACGCTGACCATGTACCGCGCCGGCGAGTGGCTCAGGAGCCCCGACCCCTACCTGATGATGGTGGGTTTCGCGCTGATGCTGGGCTTCTGGTACCTGACGGTGGAAGTGCTCAAGCTCCCGCGCTTCGAGGATTTGCCCGGCCTGACTACGGTGGTGAAGGAGTGGTTCGCGGAGGATCCGGTCTATGGCATGTCCATCTACACCGCTGAGTACTACCAGCACATATGGGTGAGCATACGGCGCGTCGCCATCGCCTTCCTGCTGGCGACCGCGCTCGGCGTGCCGCTGGGTCTGTTCCTGGGCTGGTCGCGCAGCTTTCGCGAGTACGTGTTCCCGGTGTTCGAGCTGCTTCGCCCTATCCCCATCCTCGCGTGGGTGCCGCTGGCAATCATCATGTTCTCCGGCAGCGAGACGCCAGTCATCTTCCTCACCTTCCTCGCGTCCTTCTTTGCGACCGCACTCAACACGATGCTGGGCGTCGAGTCGATCGACGAGTCCTACACGCGCGCCGCAGCCTGTCTCGGCGCGAACCGCTGGCAGGTGTTCAAGGAAGTGATCGTGCCGGGGTCCATGCCCTATGTGTTCACCGGACTGCAGATCTCGGTTGGGGTTGCGTGGTTCTCGCTGGTGGCCGGGGAGATGGTGTCCGGGCAGTACGGACTGGGCTACGTGATCAACACGTCCTACACGATGGTCAGATACCCCACCATCATCATCGGCATGGTGACGCTCGGCATCGTCGGTTACACGACGAGCGCGATGGTCCGGGTTGCCGGCAACTACATGATGCAGTGGCGTCTGCGTGAAATGGCTCTGGGAGGTCGGTGATGAGTGCTGTGCTTGAGAAGGTACGTACGCAGGGCAACGAGGCGCGCTACGGGGCGATCCGCATCGACGACGTGGTCAAGATCTACGACCCCGAGGGGGCCGCGGTCATGGCGGTCGATCACTGCACGCTGGACATCAAGGCAGGCGAGATCTGCATGATCGTCGGACCATCCGGCTGCGGGAAGACGTCGCTGCTGAACGCGATCGCCGGCTTCCACGACATCACGTCGGGCGCCATCTACATGGATGGCGAGATGCTCTGCGGTCCTGGCAAGCCGAGGGCGGACCCGGGTGCCGACCGCATCGTGGTGTTCCAGAACGGCGCCCTGTTTCCGTGGAAGACGAATCTCGAGAACGTCGCCTTCGGCCCGATGATGCAGGGCAAGCTGAGCAAGAAGGAGATCATTGAGAAGGCGCGCAGCATGATGGCCGATGCCGGCCTCAGCGGCACCGAGCACAACTACCCGGGCGAGGTTTCGTCGGGGCTGCGGCGGCGGGTCGAGATCGTGCGCGCGCTGATGAACGACCCCAAGGTGCTGCTGTTCGACGAGCCCTACCGGGCCCTCGATTCGCTGACCCGTTCGGTGATGCACGAGTCGCTGCTCGAGATCTACTACAAGAACAAGGTCACCATTTTCTTCATCACCCACGACCTGGAAGAGGCGATCTTCCTCGGCCACAAGCTGGTGATCATGACGACACGGCCATGTCGCCCAAAGAAAGTGCTCGAGGTCGACATACCGCATCCGCGCGACTACAGCGTGCTCACCAGTCCGCGTTTCCGCGAACTGCTCGAGGAAACCTCGTCGGTTGTGCATGAAGAGGCGCGCAAATCCTTCGCCTCCGGCGAGAAGGAGGGCTGAGCGATGAACATGAAGAAGATACGGCGTTCGCTGTTCAGCCGCACCACGCTGCGCGCCATCGTGTCGATCACCGTTTTCCTGATTCTGTGGGAGGCGGGATCGCGGTCGAAGGAATGGGCAGGCTTCACGATGCCCTGGATCGGACTGATACCGCCACCCACCAGCGTTGTGTCCGTGTGGTGGGATCTGCTGGGTGATAGCGGCTACTGGCAGAGCTGGTATCTGAGCCTGATGCGCGTGCTGAGTGGCTTCGTCGCGGCAATGGTGATCGGCATACCGCTCGGTCTGCTGATGGCGGTCAGCCGAACCTTCAATTCGATCACCTTCCCGTCGTTCGAGATCCTGCGGCCGATTCCGCCGCTTGCCTGGGTCCCGGTCGCCATCATTTTCTGGCCGACCGAAGAGCTGTCGATTGCCTTCGTCACCTTCCTCGGCGCCTTCTTCACGGTGGTGATCAACGTTCTGGGTGGTGCGCGCTCGATCGACATGCGCTTCTACCAGTCAGCGCAGGCCATGGGCTCGTCGCAGTGGGACATCTTCAAGCGCATCGTGCTGCCAGCGACCGTGCCTTCCATCGTGGTGGGGTCATCGGTGGGCATGGGCATCACCTGGAACGTGGTGGTGGCCGCCGAGATGATCTCCGGTGGTGGGGGTGGCGGTGGCTCGGGCGGCGGACTCGGGTTCTTCATCTGGAACTCCTATGTCGGTGGCTCCTATGAGCAGATCGTCATCGGAATGATCAGCATCGGCATCGCCGGCTATGCGTGCAGCGAGCTTCTGCGAGGCATCGGCGGCTTCTTCACACCCTGGCTCAGAACACGGTAAGGAGGCGGATCATGGCAAGTGCAACTCAGAGCGCGATGGCGCCGATCACCAGCAAGATCTCGATCAACGCCGGGGAGATGATCGTCAGCAATGTGTGCAAGTCATACGGCACAGGGTTGTTCGAGAAGAAGGTGGTGAAGGACTGTTCGTTCAACGTCGAGCGCGGCAAGCTCACAGTGATGATCGGCCCCTCCGGCTGCGGCAAGAGCACACTGATCAAGCTGCTCGCGGGGTTCGAGAAACCCACGAGCGGCAACATCCTGCTGAATGGCAAGCCGGTGACCGGGCCGGGGCGGGACAGACTGGTGGTGTTCCAGGAGTCGGCACTCTTTCCATGGATGACGTCCTACGACAACATCATGTACGGGCCGATCGCACGCGGTGAGGACGACAAGAAAGCGCGTGACCTCGCCGAGTTCCTGCTCGACAAGGTGGGCCTGCGCGACTTCCGCAAGAAGTATCCGATGCAGCTGTCGGGGGGCATGCAGCGGCGAGCGGAGCTCGCGCGCGCAATGATCAACAACCCGGAGGTGATGATCCTCGACGAGCCCTTCCGCGGACTCGACGCGATGTCGAAGGAACTGATGTGGGAGTACTACTCGGCGCTGTACGAGGAGTCCCGCCGCACCACCTTCTTCGTCACTACGGATATCGACGAGGCGCTGTTTCTCGCCGACCGCTTGATCATCATGAGCAATATCCCGACCCGGGTGAGAGCCACCATCGAGGTGGACATTCCGCGGCCGCGCAAGCTGGCCGACTTCTTCCTCGGCGACCGCGCCAACGAAGTGAAGATGACCGCACTGTCACTGCTGCACGAGGAGGCGATGAAGTCCTTCTCCGGCGGCAGCAAGGCGGCGGCTGACTTCGTCGAATCCTACGCAAGGAGATCACAGAGGGCGTGACGCGTCGCGCCGCACGGCGCGCGTCTCGACACCTTGACGAGCGTGCCTGACGGTGCGCCCGCAGGGAGCGCTCGCGCCAGAAAAACGCGGAGTCGCATCACCGCGACTCCGCGCAACAGCCGGACGGGGCACAGAAAGCCCCACTCTCAACGACTCAAGACAGGCGGACACCATGACCCAGACCGTGATCGACATGCGCAGCAGACCTTCCTACCTGCACGACTTCTATGGCGCGACGCCCGACACCCCCTCGTTCGAGGTGGTGAAGTGGCTGAACCGCCGGACGGGGTCGCAGGACGAACTGCATTTCACCCGCTCGAAGAACGCCAGTTCCTTCGTCAAGGAGATCCGCGCCGCCGGCATCGCCCAGGCGGTGGTGGTCGGCCGCGACACACCGGGGATCAAGCACTCGAACGACGAAATCATGAAGATGGTTTCGGAGCACAAGGAGCTCGTCGGCATCGGTTCGGTCGATCCGCACGCCAGCGGCATCAAGGCGGCGACCGACGAGATCGAGCGCGCAGTGCGGAAGCTCGGCCTGAAAGGCATCAACATCGAACCCGGCTTCTGCAACCCTCAGGTGGCGGCGGACGATGCGCAGCTCTATCCGGTGTACGAGGCCTGCCAGGCGCTGGGCGTGCCGGTGACCATCATGTCGGGTCCGACCACGCCGCGCTTCGAACTGACCGATCCCGCGTCGATCGGCCGCGTGGCGAAGAATTTTCCTCAGCTCAAGATCGTCTGCTATCACGGCTTTTGGCCCTACGTGAACGAGATGATCGGCATCGCCTTCCGCTGGGACAACGTGTTCGTCGTGGCGGACATGTACATCTTCCTGCCCGGTGGTTCGCTGTATGTCGAGGCCGCGAACGGCTTCATGCAGGACCAGCTGCTGTTCGGCAGTTCCTATCCGTTCCGTGCGATGGGGCAGTCGGTTGAGGACTACCGTACCCTCGGTTTCAAGGAATCGGTCATCGACAAGGTGATGGGCGGCAACGCGAAGCAGGTTCTGGGGCTTTGAGGCGATGGGCGAGGAGGCGACGATGAACACGATAGGGCAGCCCATATCGATACGCCGGGCCGACGATGAGGACATCGACTGGCTGCTCGACATGTACACATCGCTCGACTTCTCGCCCGAGCCCTCACTGCCGCTGACCGATGCACGCGCACGCTTCCGGCAGATCGAGGGCTATCCGGACTACCGGGTGTACGTCGCCGAGTGCGACGGCGAACGGGTGGGTACGTTCGCCCTCATCATCATCGACGGGCTTGCACATGGCGGGCGTCCGCACGCGATTGTCGAAGATGTTGTGGTCGCACCCGGGCGTCGCCGCCGTGGCGTAGGTCAGGCAATGATGCGCTTCGCCATGGAGGGCTGCGCGGAGGCGGGCTGCTACAAGCTCGCGCTGTCGAGTCACCTGAGGCGAGAAAAGGCGCACCGCTTCTACGAAATGCTCGGGTTCGAGCGGCATGGCTACAGCTTCATGATCGAGTTCTGAGCTGCATCGACGACGATGTCCAGCGTCTGCAGCCTTGCGCTTCAGGGACCGGGGGGGCGCGGCGACGTGTCGGCTGCGGCGCGCCGGAAGGCTGCGGTCGCCAGGTGTGCGTCGCACGTTGTCGGCGGGTCAGGCGAGCGCCAGCATGCGAAGGGCCATCTCGTTGAAGCGCTCGGAGATGGTCTCCGCACCGAGCGAGCCGTCCGGCCGCATCCACAGATAGCTGTAGAAATACATTCCGAGTACGCCCTTCAGGACCACCGGGTCGTAGGGCCTGAAGAGACCCTGTTCGGCGCCGGCGATGAAGGCGTCCTTCCAGACACGTTCGTAGCGCGTGTGCAGCGCAAGCACTTCCGCACGGCGCGTATCTGTCAGCGACTGGACTTCCCGAAAGCACACCGTCAGCTCCGCCTGATGGGACGCGATCATCGAGATCAGGTGGTGACCCAGTATGCAGATGCGCTTTCTCGGGTCAGCTTCCTCTTCGGCGATCACCGCGAGTTCGTTCAGATCGGTGATGTACTCGCGGGCAATGTCGTAGAGAAGGTCGTCCTTGCTGCGGATGTGGTGGTAGAGCGCTCCGCGGCCCAGCTGGACTGCGTTTTGCAGCTCGGTCATCCCCACCGCGTGATAGCCGCGCTCGGCAAAGAGGCGGGCGGCCGCCTTGACGATGCGTGCTCGCTGCGAACGGTCGTCCTTCGTGTCTACGCTCATGAGAACGGCCCCGGAGGGGCCAGAGTTCAAAGTTCTTCAGATCATAAATTACCCGCTGTGCCTTGCGTTCAAAGCATCGTGCCCAAAGCGATGCGTTGAGCGACATCCACGCGGTGGGGTGCCACCGAGCGAGTTTCGGCCACCGCCCGCATGAGTTGATTGATCCAGCCAGTACGCCGACGTAGTATACCGACCGATCGGTACAGCCCGGTCATCGGAGATTCCCAACCACCTGGAGGTCATCGTGGATCAGAAGATTGACGGAGTACGTTTGGTCGCAGCCGCGCGCGCCGAACTCGAGGCTCACAGTTCGATTACGCACAATCCGTCGCGACGTGCGCTGCTCGCGAAGACGGCAGCCGCCGCGGTGACCGGGCTGGCCGGTGTCGGTGTCGCGCGCGCGGAGCCGCTTGCGGTGCCGGAATCGAACAAGACACTCGGACGCCCACTGCCCCCTGAAGAGTACGGTGTGCCATCGAAGTACGAGTCGCACGTGAAACGACGGCGAACTGATGTGCTGGTGAACAAGCAGAACTATTCGGACTGGAGCTTCACGCCGCTGCATCAGCAACTGGGCACCGTCACGCCGAACGGGCTGATCTACGAGAGGCACCACAACGGGGTACCCGACATCAATCCCGACCAGCATCGCTTCGTCATTCACGGCATGGTCCGCCAGCCCTTGGTTTTCTCGATGTCCGATCTGATGAAGTATCCGTCGGTGTCGCGCTTCCACTTCATGGAGTGTTCGGGCAATGGCCTGACTGACTGGCTGAAGCCGGCCGCCCGCACCGTGCAGCAGACGCACGGGCTGCTGTCGTGCGCCCAGTGGACCGGCATTCCGGTATCGACGCTGCTCGATGAGGCCGGCGTCTCGCCTTCGGCGACATGGGCACTGGCGGAGGGCGGGGATGGTGCGGCGCATGCACGCAGCATTCCGATGAAGAAGCTGATGGAGGACGCGCTCATCGTCTATGCGGCGAACGGCGAAATGCTCAGACCTGAAAACGGTTACCCGCTTCGTCTGTTCATTCCGGGCTGGGAGGGGAACGTCAGCATCAAGTGGCTGCGCCGGCTCAAGCTGGGCGACCAGCCGTGGCATCTGCGCAGCGAGACTGCGCGCTACACCGATCCGATGCCGGACGGGAAGTGGCGTCAGTTCAGTTTCGAGATGGAGGCGAAGTCCGTGATCACCTCGCCATCCGGAAGCATGAAGATACGCCCGGGCCCGATCGAGATCGTCGGCTTCGCGTGGTCTGGCAAGGGGAGCATACGTGCGGTGGACGTCACGCTCGATGGCGGTCGTACCTGGCGCCAGGCGCAACTGGAAGGGCCGGTGATGGAGAAGTGCCTGACGCGATTCCGGCTGCAGTGGAACTGGACCGGTGGTCCGACAACGATAGCCAGCCGCTGCGTCGACTCGACCGGCTACGTCCAGCCGACGGTGGAGGACATCCAGAAAGTGCGCGCGATCACCGGCTTCGTGCAGCACCACAACGGCGTTTTTCCGTGGTTCATCAACGAAGCAGGGGAGGTGAAGAATGCGATCGCGTGAGACAGTGACGATGGCCCTGGCCGCCACCCTGCTGCTGGCGGGTTGCGCGGGAAATACGGTGAGTTCGGCAACTGCTTCACCGCATGCCCGCCCGGCCGCGCTCGGCACGCCCGTCGTTGAACCGGATCTCGTCGCCTGGAATATCGATGTCCGCGGTCCGGACGGGCAGGGGCTGCCGCCGGGGTCCGGCAACGCGCGGACAGGCAAGGCGGTGTTCGACGCCCAATGCGCCTCCTGCCACGGCGCCGCGGCTGCTGGCGGACCGATGTTCGGCACCATGGTGGGCGGTATCGGTTCGTTCAAGACCGACAAGCGTCTGCTTACGCCGGGCAGCATGTATCCATATGCGCCGGCGCTGTTCGATTACATCCGCCGCGCCATGCCGCTGACCGCCCCGCAGTCGCTCAGCAACGACGAAACCTACGCGGTGACGGCGTACCTGCTGCACCTCAACGGATTGGTGGAGCAGGACGCCGAGATGAATGCGGCCAGTCTGGCGGCGATCCGCATGCCGAACCGGGACGGTTTCATCGTCGACGACCGGCCGGACACGAGCGCCGTCCGTTGCATGCAGGACTGCAAGCCGCTGCGCACAAGCATTGCCGCACCTTGAGGAAGCGATGGCAGATACGTTCGCCATCTACGCGGCAGACAGTGATCAGGACTGCACTAGCTGATACTGACTGATGGATTGCCGGGGTAGCGTCGGCATGGCCGACCGCTCCGACGCCAGGAGGTGTGTCCATACCCGGCCGATCTCATCCGCCCCACGGGATCTGGTCGGCCGGGTTACGTTGGTCTCGTCCCGCAGTCCGACATCGCCCGGCGGGGCGCTACACAGGCATCCGCTTCGCCGCGGCAATCGGATTTCGCGTGTAAACGGAAAAGGCCCGCATCGCTGCGGGCCTTTTGTGTCTTGGCTCCCCGACCTGGGCTCGAACCAGGGACCTACGGATTAACAGTCCGGCGCTCTACCGACTGAGCTATCGGGGAAGAAAGAGGCCGCAACTATAGACAGCCCGCCGACGCTCGTCAAGCGATTGATGCGATATTTTCTTCGGCCTGAATGTGCGGTCACTCGGCACCCGAGTCGATTTATGATCGCGTCACCGCTGCCTGCAAGACTGTCTGGCAGCCACAACCGCATGACTTCATCTCTTCAGCGTCGGTGATCGAGCCGGCGCGGCAAGGCGGCCAGCGCGCATCCATGAACGAAAATGCTGTTTACGTAAAGACCGAGGCCGGCGAAGAGGCGGTGAGCAAGCGCACCATCGTCCAGCGCAACCTGCGCTCCATCCTGATCATGATCGACGGGCGCACGCCTGTCGGCAATCTGGCGCAGCAGTTTGGCGATCCGCTCATTGTCGAGGGCCTGGTCGGCGAACTGGAGCACCGCGGACTGGTGCGCCGGATCGACGCGCCGCCACAGGGCGAGGAGGCGGACCGCGCAGAACTGTCGTCCATGCTGGTCGATATCGAGGATCTGGTCAGCCAGCCGATCACGCCGGTGTCGGACGACATCCGTCGGGCGCACGAAAAGGCGTCGGCGAAGGAGTCGCCGGTGCTCGACGAGTTCGCGATGGCCTTGCCCGAGCTGGCGGCGCCGGCCCCGGCGAATGCCCCGGCCCCCGCTGCAGCGTTGTCGGCGGCCGACGATGTACGGGGTGCCATTCGTCGCGCGATGATGTCCGCCTCGCCAGACGCCGCTGCCGCGGAGCGCAGCAGCGGTGGCCTGCAACGGGTGTTCGATCTGTTCGCGGGACGTGTCGGCGACCGCAAGGGCCCGCCAGGTTCGCTCGGCAAGAAGATCGTCCTCTCCGTGGCGGTGCTGCTGGTGCTGCTGGTCGGCCTTTTCTTCCTTTATCCCTATCAGCGGCATCTGCCGCACTTCGAGTCCCTGGCGACCGAATTGCTGGGGCAGCCGGTACGCATCGCTTCGGTTTCGCCCAGCCTGTTCCCCGAGCCGTCCATCGCACTCGAAGGGGTGACCGTGGGCGGGCCCGGGCAGCTCGAAATCGGCGCGGTGAAGCTGCTGCCGCGCGTATCCACGCTGCTGTCGGAACGCACGGTTCTGCGCGACGTGCGCATCGAGCGCGCGGCGCTGAATCTGTCCTTCCTTCCGTCGCTGTCGCGTCGCCAGGACATCAACTGGGCGTCGCGCTGGGTCACGGTCGAGCACGTCAGCATGGTCGACGCCAGCATCGTGCTGCTCGATGGTGCGATCGGCGCGCTCGGCGGCGATCTGGCGCTTGACGAGAACGGCGTGCTGACGCGTCTGTCGCTCGCCTCGGCCGACGGCGGGCTCAAGCTTCAGGGCAACAACGCCGGCGGCGTCTGGAGCGTGTCGATGACGGCGCTGGGTTGGCAGACCCCGGGCAAGCCTTCGTTGCTGTTCGATGTGCTGGAGGCGCAGGGCACGCTGAACAGCCGTCGTCTGCAATTCGACAAGCTGGATGTGAAGCTCTACGACGGTTACGCGACCGGCAGCGTCGCGCTGGACTTTGCCGACGTGGCAAAGTTCGAAGGGCAGTTGCAGACCTCCCGTCTGAGCCTCGGTGGACTGCTGAAGGTGTTCGCGCCGACGCTGTTACTGACCGGCGATCTGTCCTTGTCCCTGTCGCTGACCGGCGAGGGCCGGAACTACGAGGAACTGCAGAAGAACCTCCGTGGCACTGGCACGATGGGGGTGCAGCGCGGGCAGATCGAGCGCGTCGATCTTGTGCAGGCGGTGCGCATTCCCCGGCCGGGGGGGGGGCGTGGCGGCAGCACGCGCTTCGATCGGCTGGACGCCAACGCGGTGGTTGACGCGAACGGCGTGAGCCTGAGCCAGGTGGTGATGGAATCGGGTCTGGTCGGCGCCAACGGCACGCTGCGTCTGGCTGACGACACCTTGCGCGGGCGTCTCGACGTAACGCTGCAGGGCTCTGCAACGACGGTGCGCGCGCCGGTGAGCATCGAGGGTCCGTACGCGGATCCGGTGGTGAAGCTGCTGCGCTGAGCAGGTCGAGGCACCGCGCAGCTTTCACCGCGTGCTGTCATGCCAGGCGGTAAAGTGATGGCTCTAACAATCGCACAGGCGTTTGCATCATGACCATCCTGGTAACCGGCGGTGCCGGCTTCATCGGCAGCAACTTCGTTCTCGACTGGCTGGCCGGCAGCGATGAGCCGGTCGTCAATGTCGATGCGCTGACCTACGCGGGCAACCGCGCCAACCTGACGTCGCTCGATGGCGACGCGCGTCACGTCTTCGTGCACGGCGACATCTGCGACCGCGAACTGATAGACCGCCTGCTCGCGCAGCATCATCCGCGCGCCATCGTGCATTTCGCCGCCGAGTCGCACGTCGATCGCTCGATCCACGGCCCGGGCGAATTCATGCGCACCAACGTCACCGGCACCTTCACGCTGCTGGAAGCCGCCCGTGGCTACTGGGGCGCACTCGAAGGCGACGACAAGGCCGCCTTCCGCTTCCACCACGTGAGCACCGACGAGGTCTATGGTTCGCTCAAGCCCACCGACCCGCCTTTCGCCGAAACCAATGCCTACGAACCGAACAGCCCCTACTCGGCGAGCAAGGCGGCGAGCGACCACCTGGTGCGCGCCTGGCACCACACCTACGGCCTGCCGGTGGTGACCACCAACTGTTCGAACAATTACGGCCCGTATCATTTTCCCGAGAAGCTGATCCCGCTCATCATCGTCAATGCGCTGGCCGGCAAGCCGCTGCCTGTTTATGGCGACGGGCAGCAGGTGCGCGACTGGCTGTACGTGAAGGACCACTGCGCGGCCATCCGCGAAGTGCTGGCGCGCGGCCGTCTGGGCGAGACCTACAACATCGGCGGCTGGAACGAGAAGCCGAACATCGACATCGTGCGCACGGTGTGCGCGCTGCTCGACGAAATGAAGCCGGACGCCGCCGGCCCCTACCAACGGCTGATCACTTATGTGAAGGACCGCCCCGGCCACGACCGGCGCTACGCGATCGACGCGCGCAAGATCGAGCGTGAACTGGGGTGGCGGCCGGCGGAAACCTTCGACACGGGCATCCGCAAGACGGTGCGCTGGTATCTGGACAACCAGACCTGGGTGCAGGACGTGCTCAGCGGCGGTTATCGCGACTGGGTGAGCAAGCAGTACGGCGGAGCGTCGGCATGAAAGTCCTGCTGTTCGGCAAGGGGGGACAGGTTGGCTGGGAACTGCAGCGCGCGCTCGCTCCGCTGGGTGAGCTGATTGCGCTGGACTTCGACAGCACCGGAGATCTGTCCGGCGACTTCAGTCAGCCGGAGGCCGTGGCGGCAACCGTGCGCCGTGTGGCACCGGATCTCATCGTCAATGCGGCCGCGCACACCGCGGTCGACAAGGCCGAGAGCGAAGTCGATCTGGCGCGCCTGATCAACGCGACCACGCCCGGACGCATCGCACAGGAAGCCAAGGCACTCGGCGCCCACCTTATCCACTACTCGACGGATTACGTGTTCGACGGCAGCGGTGACGTGCCGCGCGACGAGACGGCGGCGACCGGGCCGCTCAGCGTCTATGGCCGCACCAAGCTGGAGGGCGAGCAGCTGATCGCAGCGTCCGGCGCCACTCACCTCATCCTGCGCACCAGCTGGGTCTATGCTGCACGCGGCGGCAACTTCGCCAAGACCATGCTGAAACTGGCGAAGGAGCGCGAACGGCTCACCGTCATCGCCGACCAGATCGGCGCGCCGACCGGCGCCGAACTGCTGGCCGACGTCAGCGCACACGCCGCGCGCGCGCTGCGCGTCCGACCCGAACTGGGCGGGCTTTATCACTGCGTGGCTGCCGGCCAAACGTCCTGGCATGGTTACGCCACCCATGTGATCGAACGCGCGCGCGCGGCCGGTCACGCGATCAAGGTTGCGCCGGACGCCATCCTGCCCATCCCGACCAGCGATTACCCCACACCGGCCACGCGTCCGCTCAATTCGCGGCTCGATACCCGTCGGCTGCGGGAGGCCTTCGGTCTCGTGCTGCCGCCCTGGCAGCAGGGCGTGGACCGCATGCTGGCCGAAATCCTCTGAACAGAATCAGGAGCACCCTCATGACACGCAAGGGCATCGTACTGGCCGGTGGATCCGGCACGCGCCTGCACCCGGTGACGATCGCGGTATCGAAGCAGCTGATGCCGGTCTACGACAAGCCGATGATCTACTACCCGTTGTCGACGCTGATGTTGGCGGGCATACGCGACGTACTGGTGATTTCGACGCCGCAGGACACGCCGCGCTTCCAGTCCTTGCTGGGCGACGGTTCGGCCTGGGGCATGCGGATCGAGTATGCGGTGCAGCCCAGCCCGGATGGTCTGGCGCAGGCCTTCATCATTGGCGAGGACTTCATCGGTGGCGGCCCCTCGGCGCTGGTGCTCGGTGACAACCTTTTCTACGGCCACGAATTCGCGCATGACCTGAAGTCGGCCAGCGCACGCGAGGCAGGGGCTACGGTGTTCGCCTACGGCGTGACCGACCCGGAGCGCTATGGCGTGGTCGAGTTCGACGCAAACGGACGCGCGATCAGTCTGGAAGAGAAGCCGGCCAAGCCGCGCAGCCGCTACGCGGTGACCGGGCTGTATTTCTACGACGGTGAGGCGAGCACGATTGCCAAGTCTCTGAAGCCCTCGCCGCGCGGCGAACTGGAAATCACCGACCTCAACCGCGTCTATCTCGAGCGTGGCGAACTGGAAGTGCAGGTGATGGGTCGCGGACACGCCTGGCTGGACACCGGCACGCACGACTCGCTGATCGAGGCGGCGCAGTTCATCCAGACATTGGAGAAGCGCCAGGGCCTGAAGATTTCCTGCCCGGAAGAGATCGCCTGGCGGCAGGGCTGGATCGATTCCGACCAGCTGAAGAAGATCGCCTCCCCGCTGGCCAAGAGCGGTTACGGCCAGTATCTGCTGCGCATCATCGACGAACAGGTGTTCTGATGAAGGTGATCGAAACAGGTATCCCCGGGCTGCTCGTGCTCGAACCGAAGGTGTTCGGTGACGCCCGTGGCTTCTTCATGGAAAGCTTCAACGCGCGCACCTTTGCCGAGGTGACCGGGCTGAAGCTGGACTTTGTGCAGGACAACCACTCGCGCAGCGGACGCGGCGTGCTGCGCGGACTGCACTACCAGGTGCAGCAGCCGCAGGGCAAGCTGGTGCGCGTGTCGCAGGGGCGGGTGTTCGACGTCGCGGTCGACCTGCGCCGGTCATCGCCCACCTTCGGCCGCTGGCACGGCGTAGAACTGAGCGGCGAGAACCACCGCCAGTTCTGGGTGCCGGCCGGCTTCGCGCACGGCTTCTACGTGCTGAGCGAGTCGGCGGATTTCCTGTACAAGACGACCGACTACTACGCGCCGGAGCACGAGCGCAGCCTCGCCTGGAACGACCCGACGGTGGGTGTGCAGTGGCCGCTCGACGGTGAGCCGCTGCTGTCGGCCAAGGATCTGGCGGGCAAGCCGCTCGGTGAGTGCGAGGTGTTCGAGAACCTCTGATCCGGTGCCGGGGCGGCGATCGGGAGGCACGCTGCGCCTGTCGCGTGCCGGCCGGAAGCTGTCTACAACATGAACGTCATTTAATCCGCGCGGTAATCCCTGGTTAACACCCGGGATCGCGCCGGGTGGGAGCATCTTCCTCGTTCTCTATGCGGGAGGATTCCCATGAGTGACCTGAAGAAGAGGCTGGCACGTATTGCGCTGGCGGGCGGTCTGGCGACCAGCGCGTTCGGCGTCGGGGCCGCCGTTGAGGATGACCGGCTGCTGGCGTCCCAGTGCCTGGGTTGTCATGCCGCGGACGCGTCCGGCACAGGCGGCTTTGATCGTCTGAATGGTGAGACGGCCGCCGAAATTTCCGAAGAGCTGAACGAGATGCGGGCTACAAGCAAGGAGCTCGACATCATGCATATGCAGGCACGCGGCTACACGGACGACCAGATACGACGCATCGCCGACTGGTTCGTCCGTTACGCGCCGGCCGCAGGCGCACACGGCGCGGGCAGCGAGTACGAACCAGGTCGCGACGGGCACAAGGAGGCAAAGGACGCAAGTGCGAAGAAGGTGTCGGCACGGAAAGCGTCAACGAAAAAGGCAGTCGCGAAGCGGCCGACCGTACGGAAATCGAGCTGAGGGCGCCGACATGACTTTCGAGACTGTGTTCAAGCAGCCGCTGGATCGTCGCGGTTTTCTGGGGGCGCTGGGCGGTGCCGCAGCATGGATGGCGGCCGGCATTCCGAAGCCGGCCCGTGCCGCCGCGGCGCGCATCGTGGTGGTGGGCGGCGGTTTTGGCGGGGCGACCGCAGCGAAGTACATCGCGCAATGGGGCGGCGCCGGCGTGTCGGTGACGCTGGTCGAGCCGAATGCACGTCACGTTTCCTGCATCCTGAGCAATCTGGTCCTCAATGACCGGATCAAGCTGGCAGGTCTGGGATTCGGCTACGACAAGCTGAAGCAGCGCTACGGCATCGAGGTGGTGGCTGACCGCGCGGTGGCGGCTGATCCGGACGCAGGTAAGCTGGAACTCGCCAGCGGCATCACCCTGGATTTCGACCGGCTGGTGATTGCACCGGGTATCGCGTTTGATCGGGTACCGGGCCTGGAGACACCCGAGCAGCAGATCCTGGTACCGCATGCGTGGGTGGCGGGTCCGCAGACACAGACCTTGCGCGATCAGTTGAACGCGATGCGTGATGGCGGCACGGTCGTGATGAGCATTCCCCGGTCACCTTACCGTTGCCCGCCGGGGCCGTATGAGCGCGCCTGCGTGATCGCCGATTTCCTGAAGCGCAGGAAACCCCGGTCCAAGCTGGTCCTGCTCGATGCCAACACAGATATTCAGGCCGAACCTCTGATGTTCCGCCAGGCCTTCGCGCAGCTGTATGCCGGTCGGCTCGAGTATGTCCCGAATGCCGAAGTCAGGCGCGTGAGCTTCGAGGGCGGTCGCAAGCTGGCCTGGGTCAGCGACGGCCTCGATGGCGAGACCGCCTGGCGGGCCGACGTGCTGAACGTCATTCCACGCAATACCGCGGCAAGGCTCGCGCACGATATCGGGGTGGTGAACGTGAATGGCCGATGGGCCGGGGTGGATCCGCTGACCTACGCGTCGACGGCGGCGCCGCGCATCCATGTGATCGGCGATGCGCAGGGCACCGGTCTGCCGAAAGCGGGGCATATCGCCAACTCCGAGGCGAAGATTTGTGCCGACGCGATCGTCCGGCTCATCAATGGCTGGCCGGTGGACGAACCTGTGCGCATGCAGAGCGTAGTGGCGAATTCCGCCTGTTTCAGCCCGATCACCTACGACACGGCGTCATGGCTGAATGCCGTCTTTGCCTACGATGCAGCGAGCGGATCGATGAAGCGGGTCGACGCGTCCTTCGGTGAAGCGCCGACGCGCAGCAAGGACAACTTCGAACAGATGCTGAAATGGGCGGCCCGCCTGTTCGACGACACCTTTGCCTGAGCGCGGTCGTGGCCGACCGGTGTTGCACCGCATTCCAAGCGTGGGCCGCTACGCGCCGGATTGATGCGGTGGGCCGGGCGGTCATGCCCCGCCGCGCCACGTCCGCGCCGACGCGGCACGAACGCCTTTCCGCGGCCGCGGACAGCGGCCCTCAGGCGTTGTCGTCTTCCGCGGATGCAGCAGCCCTGGCCGCCTTCGCGGCCTTGTCCTCGGCCAGCATCTGCGCGCGGGTTTCCGGCGTTTCAAGGCTCACACGGCCGATCAGACCGTCGCGGTAATCCTGCAGCAGCGTGAACGCGGCTTTTTCCAGATCGGGTGCGCCGCCCTTGATACGGTAGCCGCGGCGCGCGGCGATGTGTTCGATCACCGCCACGCCGTCCATGTCGGGCGTGCAGCCGTAGCGCGCGGTGAGCATCTGCGGGTAACGCGCCTGCAGCAGATTGCCGAGAAAGGTGGCGACCTCTTCGTCGATGATTGCGTTGCGACCGATGGCATGGCTGGCGGCCAGCATCAGGCCATCGCTCTCGTGCTCGATCTTCGGCCACATCAGGCCCGGCGTGTCGTACAGCGTGAGCCGCGGGTTCAGATGGATGCGCTGGATGCTCTTGGTGATCGCCGGCTCGTCACCGGTGGCGGCCACTTTCTTCTTCACCAGCGCATTCATCAGCGTCGATTTGCCGACGTTCGGTATGCCCATGATGATGACGCGCAGCGGCTTCAGATTGTCGTCGCGGTGTGGCGCGAGCGATTGCGCCAGCGACTGGATGCGTCCGGCGTCGCCCGGCTTGCGCGCCGACATGGCGACCGCCTTGGTGTTCGGCTGGCTGTTGAAGAACTTGAGCCAGGCCGCGGTCACGTCGGGATCGGCCAGATCCGCCTTGTTCAGCAGCTTCAGGCACGGCCGGTTCCGGTGCGTGCGGATGGCGTGGATCAGCGGATTGCTGCTCGCCTCCGGCAGGCGCGCGTCGAGCACCTCGACCACGACGTCGATCGATTTCATCGCGTCGGTCGCGTGCTTGCGCGCGGCAGTCATGTGACCGGGGAACCACTGGATGGACATGTGAGGCGGGCGGGGCGGCGGGAAAGGTCGCCATTCTACCGGTCGACGCCGCGCATCGCCCTGAAACACCGGAACGCCTGATGTGGTCGAAGCGGACACTTCACAGGAGACCGCCATGCTCGTCCGCCTCATCTACGCCAGCAAGGTCCGCGACGGCCTCGCACCCGGCGACATCGACCACATCCTCGCCCGCTCGCAGGCGAACAACGCGCGCGTCGGCGTCACCGGGGCGCTGTGCTACACCGGCGGCGTGTTCCTGCAGTGTCTGGAAGGCGGGCGGCGGGAGGTGAACGAGGTCTATCACCGCATCGTCGGCGACCCGCGTCATCGCGATCCGGCCATTCTCGGTTTCACCGAGGTCACGGCGCGCGACTTCGCCGACTGGGCCATGGGATATGTCGGCTACACGGCCGATAACCGCGCGCTGTTCCTGAAGTACTGCCCGCGCCCCGAATTCGACCCCTACGCGATGAGCACGGCCTCGGTCGAGGCGCTGCTGCATGAACTGCTCGGCGTGGCACGCTGGAAGACGGCGCGCGCAGAACGCCCGAGCGCGTGAGGCGCACCCCCTGCCGACGGTAGCCGCGACAACGCCTGCTGCGACAGATCCCGTCCGGCGCTGGCCCGTCAGCGGATCCGGCGGCGACACATCCGCCCGACCACCGCAAGGCCGGCCATCATCGACAGCCAGGTCGACGGTTCGGGCACCGGTGCTGCCATCAGGTTGGCGGCGGCCATCTGCGCGCCGATGTAGCGGCCGACTTCGCCGGCACCGACCGGGTCTGCTTCGTCGAAGGGCTGAGCCTCATGGTCCTCCGGATTGTAGGCACCCAGATACTCGTAGAACTCGTAGCGCCGGATGACCGACTTCCGGTCGTCGACATCGGCGGCCAGGGGCTTTTCGAGCAGCAGTTCGTCACCCTCGCCGTTGTCCTTGTCTGCCGGCTTGGCCTGGAACAGCACCCACTCGATTTCGGTTTCCGACTGTTCGCGCGGCACGACCGCGTTGTCGCTCAGCAGTTCTTCAAGTTCGACTTCGCGCTCGATCTCGGTCGTGTAGACCTTGACCCACTGCGCCACCCCATATTGCTCGCGGTCTTCCGCAGGTTCCGGTGCGATCACCGCCTGTACGATCGGCGGAGCCGGCGGCAGGCCGGGGTCGGCGGGTGCGGGATCGACGACCTGCCACGCCGGCGCGGCGATCAGGACGTTGCTGCCGACCGCGCTGATCTGACCGGTGGCCGCGTCGCCCTTGAGCCAGCGGTACTGCGTACTGGTCGCATTCTTGTTGAGGCCGAGACCGAAGTGTTCGCAGCCGCTCCCCGCATAGCCGGCACCGCCACCTGACCAGCAACTGTGACCGTCGGTCGGCGAGAAACTGCCCGGCACCGGCGTTGCGGCCAGGAAGACGCCGCGGGCACTGTCATAGGCGCTGAGGTAGCGGACGAAGATGCCATCGGCGAAGCTGTCGATGCGCGGACTGCCGTAGCGGTTGTAATCGCCGCCGAAGGTGTAGCTGACGTCTGCCGCCGACACGCCATGCAACTCGATCTCGAAGCCGTGCGTCTCAGAACCGGTGTCGTTATAGACGTCGAAATTGCTCAGGCTGCCGTACAAGGTCGGGCTGGCCAGTGCGGCGCCGGTGCCTCCGGCCAGCAGCGCGGCGACGATCCAGCGCGCGGTGTTCGATGATTTTCTGTGCATGGCGCTCTCCTCGTGCCGAAGTGTGGGGGCAGCGCTTTCCGTGGATGGCTCCCCACCCGGGAATACGCTGTGCCTGCCGCGGAACGTGTCAATAACGAACGACGCGCACTGTCCGACCGGACAATGCGTGTCGTCGTCCCGTGACGCGACCACGATCTGCCGCCATCGTCCTGCACGGACAATAACCATGCATTAAGTAGGGGTTAACGCGCCACCGGACTCCATTCGGCCGGCCGAGGCCGGGGCTCGCCGGATCGCCAGGCTTTCGGATCGGCAGCGGGCGTCGTGCGCCGGGGCGCTCAGGCGTACTCGACTGAACCATCCGATCGCGGGTCGGATGCACCTTCGACGCGACCATCCGGGTGTCGCACGATCAGCCCGGCGTGTCCGGCGCTGTCGTCGAAATCGCTGAGCGATTCGGTCGCGTGGCCACGCGCGGCCAGCTGCTCGAACACCTCGGGGGCGAAGCGCGACTCGAGCTTCAGCGTTTCACTGGCCGAACCCCAGGTGCGGCCGAGCAGCCAGCGTGGAGCCGACACGGCGTCCTGCACGCTGTCACCGAAGACGAGATGGCGGGTGAACACCGTGGCCTGAAACTGCGGCTGACCGTCGCCACCCATGCTGCCGTACACCACGGTGCGTCCGTCCTTCATTTGCGCCATCGGTGGATTCAGCGTGTGGAAGGGCTTGCGGCAGGGGTCGAGGGCGTTCAGCGCGCCCGCCTGCAGCGAGAAGCTGATGCCGCGGTTCTGCCACAGCACGCCGGTGTCGCCGGCCACCACGCCGCTGCCGAACTCGTGATAGATGCTCTGGATGAAGCTCACCGCACGGCCTTCGCCATCGACGACGCCGAGCCAGACGGTGTCGCCGGGCGCCGTGTTGACGCGGCCGCCGGCGCGCTCGGGATCGATGTTGTCGGCCAGGGTGTCGAGGCATTCCGGTGACAGCAGCGATTGCGCGTCGACACGCATTCGCGCCGGATCGGTCAGATAGCGGTCGCGGATGCGGAAGGCCTGCCGGGTCGCTTCGACCACGCGGTGGATGTAGTCCACCGACTGTCCGTGCAGCCCCTTCAGACCGAGTCGGTCGAGTTGCCCCAGTATCAGCAGCGACAGAAGACCCTGGGTCGGTGGCGGCATGTTGTAGATGCGACCCAGGCTGTGCTCGAGCTCCAGCGGCGTGCGCCATTGCGCGCGGTGGGCTGCGAAGTCGGACAGCCGCAGCGGACTGCCGGCACGCTCCAGCGCCGACGCCATGCGCCGGGCCAGTTCGCCGGTATAGAAATCGGACAGACCCTCGCGCACGAGCTGCGACAGCGTGTCGGCCAACCGCAGCTGGTAGAGCGTGCTGCCGGCCGCGGGCAACTCGCCGTCCGGCATGAAGTTCAGCGCGAAACCGGGCTGCGGGCCGACCTCGGGCTCCTTCACGCGCAGACTGCGTGCCAGGTTCTCGGTCACCGTGACGCCGTTGCGCGCATGATGTTCGGCGTCGCGCAGCAGGCGCGACAGCGGCAGTCGGCCACCGGCTTCGGCCGCTGCCTGCAACGCAAGCTGCCAGCCTGATACGGTGCCAGCCACGGTCAGTGCGGCCAGCGGGCCGCGGTTCGGGATGCGATC
Organism: Methyloversatilis sp. S146-33; assembly: GCF_059552495.1. The sequence continues at coordinate 48,977 of NZ_JCANOT010000038.1, read as the reverse complement.
GCGCACGTCCTGGTCGGCGTACCAGGCGCGGCTCGCCAGTGCGGCAGAGGCGCCGCAGGCGTCGATCGCGCGCGGTGCTTCGCCCGGTTCGGCGATCAGCCAGAAGCCGTCGCCGCCGAGCGCGTTCATGTGCGGGTAGACGACGGCGATGGTGGCAGCGGCGGCGATCATTGCCTCGATCGCGTTGCCACCTTCGCGCATGACGTCGCGCGCAGATTCTGCGGCGAGGCGGTGGGGGGCGACGGCGATGCCGCCCGTGCTTGAAGTCATGTTTGGCTCCTGTTTCGGGTGGGCGCGAAGAAACGCCGTGCGCCGCTATGGTGCATCAGTCGCGTCCGCCGTGCATCTGCGGCGCGGCAAAAGGGCATAACGCCCGTGCGCAAGGGGCAGAATGGCGCGGCACGCATCTTGCGTCGCCTGGCCGAACTTGCTGCCCACCTCCGACAACGACGTCCGACATGGCCGATCAGAAAACATTGCGTGCCCGGCTGACCGCTGCCTGGCTACGCCTGAAGAATCCCATCCTGCGCCGGCGTCATTACGCCTATCTGAAGGTCTGGCTCGGGCGCCTCGTACTGTGGGGCGGCGCGGTCGGCGTCGGTCTGCTCGCGGTCGGCTTTGCGCAGCTTTCGGATCACGCGGTGCACCTGTTCCGTGACACCGCGGCGACTCACCCGTGGTGGCCCTTTCTGCTGACGCCGCTGGGCGGCGCGCTGTGCGTATGGATCACGCGTCGCTGGTTCGCCGGTGCAGAGGGCAGCGGCATTCCGCAGACCATCGCGGAAATGTCCCGACCGGAAACGCCGGGCTGGCGACCGCTGCTGACGCTGCGCATCATCGTCGGCAAGGTGTTCATCGGCGTGGCCGCAGTCGGCAGCGGCTTCTCGCTTGGCCGCGAAGGCCCGACGGTGCAGGTCGGTGCTTCGCTGATGAATGTGCTGCATCGCTGGCTGCCCGGCGCGCTGCACATTCCGCGCACCCACATGCTGGTGGCCGGCGGCGCGGCCGGCATCGCCGCCGCTTTCAACACGCCGTTGGCCGGCATCGCCTTCGCCATCGAGGAACTGACGCGCAGCGTCGAGGCGCGCATGAGCGGTCTCATCATCACCGCCATCGTGCTCGCCGGCATCGTGTCGCAGACCTTTCTCGGCAAGGCCAGCTATTTCGGTCAGATCGCCATCGCCGGCAGTGACCGCGACATGGCGCTCGCCGTGGCGGTGACCGCGCTGGTGTGCGGCGTGGCCGGCGGGCTGTTCTCGCGCATGCTCATCATCGGGTCGACCTCGTGGCGCGGGCCGCTTGCCGATCTGCGCGCTCGCCGTCCGGTACTGTTCGCCGCGGCCTGCGGTCTGCTGGTGGCAGCGCTCGGCTTCGTCAATGGCGGCGTCAGCTTCGGCAGCGGCTACGCCGAAACGCGCGCACTGCTCGAAGGCGACACGCAGCTCGCGTGGTACTACGGTCCGGTCAAGTTCATCGCCACGCTGATTGCCTATCTGAGCGGCCTGCCGGGCGGCATCTTCGCGCCCAGTCTGGCCATCGGTGCCGGCATCGGCCACGACCTCGCACCGCTGCTCGGCCAGCAGGAGGCGCAGGGCCTGCTGCTGGTGCTGTGCATGGCCGGCTTTCTCGCCGCGGTGACGCAGGCGCCGATCACCTCTTTCATCATCGTGATGGAAATGGTCGATGGCTATTCGGTCATCATCGGCCTGATGGCGGTGTCGCTGCTGTCGGCCGGTGTGTCGCGCTTCTTCAGTCAGCCGCTCTATCACACGGTGGCGCGGCACATGATTGCCCGCAATGCCGCGCCGCCCGGGTGATCAGCCGCGCGGGAAGGACATCCACACGTGGCGGCGGTAGTCGTACATCTGGCAGTCATTGAGAACGGTCAGGAATTCCTTCAGCGTCAGCTTTACCTTCTTCACGTTGCCGCTGAAGGTCTGTTCCAGTGAAGCCTGGGTCTTGACCAGCCGGTAGAGCGGAATCTTCTTGTCGACGTGGTGGGCGGTGTGCTGGAACACGCGGGCGAAGGAGAAATCCAGCCAGGCCGGCACTTCGGTGTGGATGGAGCCTTCGACCTGGGCGCGGAAGTAGTTCCACTCGTCGCGGTTGTCGTACCAGCGGATGGTCGGGTAGGTGTGGTTCTGGATGGTCACGAAGGTCATCACGTAGTTCCACACCAGGAAGGGCAGCCCGACGCACAGCGCGAGGTTCCATGCGAACCCGGCCGCGTCGGCGGCAAACAGGTAGGCCATGAACACCTCGAAGGCGAGGAATCCGAACACCGCGACGAAGTCGGCCAGCGCGACGGCCGGCGGAATCTCCTTGCCGTTTTCCGAGCGGCGCAGGATGAGCACCTTCCACCAGATGTCGAACAGGTAGTAGCAGCCGAAGCCCCAGATGCTGCGGTAGAAGCGATGCACGCGCTTCTGCCACGGCGACAGCGCGGCGAACTCGTCCGGCGACATCGGCGGATACACCGGATCCATGCCCTTCAGATTGGTCCACCCGTGATGCATCTTGTTGTGCTCGATCTTCCACGTGCACACCGGATGCAGCGAAGGCATGAAAGCCAGCGTGGCGAACAGACGGTCGAAGAAGGGGCGGTTGGTCAGCGAGCCGTGCGCGGCGTCGTGGCCGATCACGAACATGATGCCGATGGCCTGGCCGCTCATGACGCCGAACAGCGCCTTGAGGGCCAGATTGTCCATCGACAGCGACAGCGTCCACAGCCCGGCAAACAGGCTGGCCACGGTCAGGAAGAGCAGGCTGCCGAGCGGCAGGCTGTAGGCGTAGGCGATGTCGGGCAGCGTGGAACGGACATCGAGCGGGGTCGGGCAGCGTTCGGTCACGGAAGGGCTCCTGAAATGAGTGGACGGCATCAGGCGGCGACCGCGCCGGCGTCGGCCGGTTGGGTCTGCATGTCGAGGCGCAGCGTGCTCAGGCCGCGGAAGCCGAAGTTCGCCAGCCATTCGGGCCGGGTGTCGACGGCGGCGATGTGCGGGCAGCGGGCGAGCAACGCGTCGAAGGCGATCTCTGCTTCGAGCAGCGCGAGGCGTGTGCCGATACACACGTGCGGGCCGTGCCCGAAGGCGAAGTGGGCGGTGTCGGCGCGGCCGATGTCGAAGCGGTCGGCGTCGGCGTGGCGTGCTTCGTCGCGGTTTCCCGAGGCGATCAGCGGCACCACCATCTGCCCGCGCCGGATCTGCGCACCTGCGTACTCGAAATCCTCGGCGGCGATGCGGGTGAGGTACTGCACCGGGCTGTCGTAGCGCAGCATTTCGCGCACCGCGTTCGGAATGCGCAAGCGGTCGTCGCGCAGCGCCTGCATCTGGTCGGGGTGGCGCAGCAGCGCGAGCATGCCGTTGCCGAGCAGGTTGCGCGTCGTTTCATGGCCGCCGAACATCAGCATCGAACACTGCGACGCGACCTGTTCGCCGTTCAGCGCTTCCTCGTCCTCCTCGATGCGGATGAGCAGGCTGATCAGGTCGTCACCGGGCGCGTGCCGGCGTTGCTCGACCACCGCCTCGAAATAGCGCGTCATCGCCAGCAGGCTGTCACGCCCGCGATAGGCCACCTCCAGCGAACTGGCGGGGTTGCCGAAGAAGCGGGCGATGTCGTCCGACCACTCGATGAACTCCGCCTGATCGCGGGCATCGACGCCCATCAGTTCGCAGATGACCAGCGCCGGGAAGGGGTGGGCGAAGCTGCCCATGTAGTCGACGGTGCCGCCAGCGGGCAGGCGGTCTATCAGTGCATGGGCGGTGCGCGTGATCGCATCGCGCCACAGGTCCATCACCTGCGGTGCGAAGCCCTTGTTCATCAGCTTGCGCAGCAGCGTGTGTTCCGGTGCGTCCTGGAACAGCAGCCACATGCCGAAGACGCGATTGAATTCGGCGAAGGCCGGCCGGACCGGCTCCGGCAGCAGCAGACTGTAGCAATGGCTGCGCTGCGCGCTCAGGCGGCTGTCGCGCAGTGCGGGCGCGATGTCGGCGTGCCGCGGCAGCAGCCACGCACCGCCGAGGAAGTCGCCATTCCAGTGCGCGGAGCCGGCTTCACGCAGCGCACGGTAGGTCGGGTAGGGGTTCTCGATGAAATTCTGGTCGAACATGGTCGGCATCTCCGGCAGGCCGATCGCGGTCCGCGGCTGCGGATGCATATCGGAAGTAAAGGGGGGCGACGAAGGGAGAGGGCGGCGCCGGCCGCGAGGTCACGGCGCCGATGGGTGCATTCCCCGAAGTGCTTCCGGCGGTCAAGACCTCATCGCGGTTTGGTTGCGACGGCGACGCAGCAGGAGCAGCACGCCGCCGGCGGCCAGCATGGACGCGGCGGACGGCTCAGGGACCGGCGCGGCGGCGACGCCGGCGAGTTCGCCGGCCAGCATCGAGTAGGCGGCGGTGGTGAGGTGGATCGAGTCCCAGAAGAAGTGCTCGTCCGGCGCACCGCAGGCGGCGAAGGCGCTGCCGTTGAAGTCGAAACAGGCGGACGCGGCGTTGGTCAGTCCGCCCGGTGCATTGCCGGCGAGCACGGCGGCGATCGTGTCCTCGTACCAGTCCTGCGCGTCGAAGCGCATCAGGTTCACGGCCGGCTGCGTACCCTCCAGCGTGTCGAGCAGTGCGTCGAGCCGGGTGTTCATCGTGTCGACGCCCTCGTGCAGCAGCGCGCGCAGCTGCGGATCGCCGGCGAAGGTGGTTGCCCAGAACGGTTCGTACTCGAGCGCGATGCTGTTGAGCACCAGGATGTTGCGTGCGCCTGCATCGATCAGCGCGTCCACGTTGCCGGCGATGTCCTGGGCGGCCAGCGTGCCTGCCTGCTGCAGCGCTGCGAGACGAGCGTCGTCACCGAGCGAGGCGGGCAGCGCCTGACCCAGGCCCCAGAAGTCGTTGTGGCCGCCCCATACGAAGTACAGCGCGTCCGGATCGGCGCTGCCGGTGGCCGACAGATGGGCGTCGACCTGATCGCGCAGACCGGTCGCGCCGAAGGCGGTGTTCACGAAGGGGAGCACGTTGCCGTGACCGCTCAGTGCGCCTGTCCAGGCGTAGTTGGTCAGACCGATGCCGAGCGTGCCGGCGAGGTGTTCCACTGCCGACGGTCCGTTGGTGGGGCGTCCTTGGAAGAAGCCATCCGCGTAGCCGGGGATCGCGAACGGCGGCCACCAGGCGAGCACGTCCTCGACCGGCCGCGTGGACAGCGCACCGACCAGGTTGCCGGTATCCGAAAAGCTGTCTCCGAACGCGTACATCGCCGAGTACGGCGACGCCGCCCAGACGGAGGACGCACCCCCGGCAATCGCGGCCGCCATGGCCAGCCGGCACATGAACCTTCTCATCAGATATGTCCTTCCATGGGTGAGGATCGATCGTTCGCCGACGGCGCACATGACCGGATTTCTGTGTGTGCGCCGCACAAATATCGATGTTCGTCCGGTCGCGGCTGCAGCGTCAGCAATACGCATGCCAGAGGCATCGGCAGTGCCGCACCAGGAGAATCGGAAGGGGAGGAAGGGGCACCCGCCGGGGCGGCGGAAATCGCCGTGACCAGGGCCTCCGCATGCTGGATCGAAGCGGGGAAAGGCTGTGGAAAACGATTTCGTGCGAGGGGCGAGGGCCGGCGATTCGTGACCGTGCTCGCGTGAATCATTTGCCTGCGAATGTCAATGCGATATCAAAAAGGCATTTATTTGAGCATCGTCTTAGGCTAAAAGTAGTACATGTGTCGCAATGCTGGACAGATTGTGTCCAACTGCAAACTTCGATGCCGAAGTCATTCGTCACCGTGCGCGGGGTGAATCACCTGTCATGACATCTTGTTTCACTTCCGGAATCTGACATGCGTTTTCCTTGCGCAGCCGATGTTTCGTGTCCGTGCGCCCGGTCCGGCCGAGCGCTGGTGGGACTGCACTTCCGTGCGCCATTTCACATGTTGCAGCGAAGCATAAAAGCCCTGGCACGGTAATGGCTATTGAGCGCTCCGGCGCCGTGCGTTCCGCACGGATGAGTGTCATGAACCGGGGCGGTGATCGGCGTGGAACTGCAGAACGACAACTTGCTGGCGTGGCTCATCGATCGACTTGCCGATGTACTGGGGCATGACGCATCGCGCATTCATCCGCACGGCACGCTGGAGGAACTTGGACTCGAGTCGATGTCCGTGGTGGCCATGGGGCGCGCGCTTGAAGCGCACTTTCCGACGCTGCCCAGGACCTTCCTGTACGACTGCAGGACGGTGGCCGATGTCCACGACTATCTGCGCACGCACTTCCCCGGCGAGGCCGCGCGGCTGTCGGCGTCGCTGACGCCGGTTGCCACGCACGTCGCCCCGGCGCCGCGCTTCAGCGACCAGTGGGAAACGCTGGACGAAGTGCCGGCCGATGCCGGCGTTGCGCCGATGGATCAGGCGATCGCGATCGTTGGCGTGGCCGGGCGCTACCCCGGGGCCGCCGACCTGGAGTCGTTCGCCGCTGCCCTGGCAGCCGGCGTCGATGCCGTCGGCGAAGTGCCGTCCGAACGCTGGTCCGCCGACGGTCTGTTCAGCCGCGATCCGGTGGCCCGCACGCAGTGGGCCAGCATGTCGAAGTGGGGCGGCTTCCTGCGCGACGTCGATGCCTTCGATTCGGCCTTCTTCGGCGTGTCGGCGGTGGATGCCGACGTGATGGACCCACAGGAGCGGCTGTTCATCGAGTGCGCGTGGCACGCACTGGAACACGCCGGCCTCGGGCCGGAGCGCCTGCCGCGCTCGCAGCCCGGAGCGGCCGCGCGCGTCGGCGTGTTCGCCGGCACCACCACGCTGTCCTATCCCTTGCTCGGCGAGACGCACTGGCGCAGCGGCGGCGGTCAGGTGCCGACGGCCATGCCGTGGTCGGTCGCCAACCGCCTGTCCTGGCTGCTCGATTTCGACGGCCCCAGCATCGCGCTCGATACCGCCTGCTCGTCGTCGCTGACGGCGCTCCATCTCGCCTGCGAAAGCCTGCGCCGCGACGAATGTGCGGTGGCGCTGGCCGGCGGCGTCAATCTTTACCTGCATCCATCCAAGTATGTGCAGCTGAGCCAGCAGCGCATGCTGTCGCCGACCGGTCGCTGTCACGCCTTCGGCGACGCCGCGGACGGCTTCGTGCCGGGCGAGGGCGTGGGCGTCGTCGTGCTGCGAAGGCTGGCCGACGCACGCGCGGCCGGTGATCGCATCCTCGGCGTGATCCGCGCCACCGGCATTGCGCACGGCGGCCGCACCACCGGCTACACGGTGCCCAGTTCGCGCAGCCAGGGTGTGCTGATCCGCGACACGCTGGCGCGCGCCGGCCTCGCAGCGTCCCGCATCGGCTATGTCGAAGCGCACGGCACCGGCACCGGGCTGGGCGATCCGGTCGAGGTCGAGGGCCTGCTGGCGGGCTGGGCGGCTGACCGGCCGCAGCGCTGCGCGCTCGGTTCGGTCAAGGCGAATATCGGTCATCTCGAATCGGCGGCCGGCGTCGCCGGGCTGACCAAGCTTCTGCTGCAGTTCCGCGCGCGCACGCTGTTCGCCTCGCTGCACTCGGCGCGGATCAATCCGGCCATCGATCTCTCACGCACGCCGTTCCGCATTCCGCAGCGTACTGAGCCCTGGCCCGACGAGACGCAGCCGCGCTGTGCCGCGCTCAGTTCGTTCGGTGCTGGCGGCGCCAACGCGCACGTGATCGTCGAGGAGTGGGTCGATGTACCTGCGGACGTCGCTGGCGGCGCCATCGCCACGGTGTTTCCGTTCTCGGCCAGCGACGACGAACAGCTCGATGTGGTGCTGGCGCGTTTCCGTGACTGGTTGGCGCCGCGTCTGGCAGAACTCGATACCCCGACCGGACGCGCCCGCGTCGCGGCGACGCTGCAGCTCGGACGCACGCCGCTGCGCGTCCGGGCACTGGCCGTCGCCGCCTCGCTGGCCGAACTGTTGCAGTCGCTGTCGACCGGTGACCTGCAGCGCGCCGGTGTCGGCGACGCCCCCGTGACGGCGGATGCAGGGACCGGCGACCCGTTTGCGCTGGCCGCGCGCTGGCTGTCCGGCGCGCCGGTGCAGTGGTTGCCGCTGTGGCTGACGGCGGGGCCGGTCATGCCGCAGCCGCTGGATCTGCCCGGCTATCCGTTCCGCCGCACCCGCCACTGGATCGGCGGCGCGCAGACACCGTCCGCAGTGCGTTTCGACGCCGCGCCGGCCAGCGCAGCGCCCGCAGGTGCGGGTGCGCTGCACATTGCGCCGGACGACTGGCGCGCGCGCAATCACGTGGTCGATGGACACGCTGTCTTTCCTGCGGCTGGCTTCCTGCAGTTGCTGGCGGCGCGCCTGCCCGGCAACGACGCGATCGAGTTCCGCGACCTGATGTGGGGACGCCCACTGGTGCTCGATGCGCCGGCTGACGTGACGGTGGAGCTGGAAGCCGATGGGCGCTGCGCCGTGCGCAGCGGCGGCAAGGACAGCGGCGCGGCTCACCTGCGCGGATCGCTGCGTGCGGCAGTGACGGAGGCGTCACCGGTCATCATCGGCGGGCCGTCCGGACCGTTCGACCGCGACGCCTTCTATGCGCGCTTCGAACGGATGGGGCTGCGCTATGGGCCTGACTTCCAACCGGTACGCGCGCTGATGCGCGAGGCGTCACACGCCGTCGCCGAACTGTCGGTCACTCCGCGCGATGACGTCGGCCGCATCGATCCGGCCCTGCTCGACGGCGTATTCCAGTGCGCGGTGGCGCTGGCGCCGGACGCCGTGCTGGCGGCCGGGCGCGCCTTCGTGCCGTTCTCGATGCGCCGCTTCGTGCTGCATGCGCCGCTGCTGGGGCGCGCACGGGTGCGCATCGAGTATCGGGGCAGCCCGGCACCCGGACTGCACGCCTTCGATTTCCGGGTTCGCGGTGACGACGGCGCGCCGCTCGCGGATATCGAGGGCTTCTGCTTCCGCGCCTGGGAGGGTGCCCGCAGCGCACCGCTGCATCTGCTGCAGCGCCGCTGGTCCGTTGCCGACAGCCGCGCGCATGCGGCCGCGCCGGTGTCGCCGATGCTGCTTGCGGGGGCGGCGGGCGTCAGTCTCGACGGGCTTGCCGCCAGGCTGCGCCGCCTGCATCCGGCGCAGCCGCTATGGCGCATCGAGACTTCGCAGCGCTTCCGCTTCCATGAAGGTCATTGCATCGACATGGATGCGGCCGAACTCGCGCACCGGCGCACCTTGCTCGAACTGCTGCAGCACGGCGACGCCTTCCCGGCGACCGTCGTGTGGATGGCCGGCAATTCGCATGAAGGGGTCGAGGCCGACGTGCGGCGATTCGTCGCGCTGGCGCAACTGCTGGTCGGTGCGCTCGGCGCACGTGCGCTGCGGCTGGTCTATGTCGGCACGCCGTCCGCCGACGACGGGCGTTGCTTCCACGGGGCCATGGGCGGGCTGCTGAAGAGCCTGCACCTGGAAGCGCCGCGCGTGTCGGCCGCCGTGCTGGGGCTGGATGCAGCGACGCGCGACGACCCGGTCCGTCGCGCCGATGCGATTGCCGCCGTGCTGGCACGCCCGCTGTCGCCCGGTCAGGTGCCGCGTCTGCGCGTACGCGACGGGCGCATCGAGGAAGAACGTTTCGCCTGGCTGGACGCGCCGACGGCCGACTGGTTGCCGACGCGCGGTGCGACCTATCTGATCACCGGCGGCATGGGCGCGCTTGGTCGCACCTTCGCGCGCTGGCTGGCCCGCTGCGGCGTACATGTCGCGCTGGTCGGCCGCAGTCCGCTGGATGACGAGGGCGCACGTGCCGTAGCCGCTCTCGGTGGTGACGGCACTTCGGTGGTGTACGTGCAGGGCGACGTGACCGACGCCGCTTCGTTCAACGGCGCGCTGCAGCAGATTCGTGCAACGCTGGGCCCGGTACGCGGCGTCATCCATGCGGCCGGTGTGCTGCGCGACGCCTTCTTCGTCAAACACGGCGACGATGACTGGCAGGCGGTGCTCGCACCCAAGATCGCCGCCGCACGTCTGCTCGACGAGGCAACGCGCGACGATCCGCTCGAAGCCTTCGTGCTGTTCTCGTCGCTGGCCGGCGCGCATGGCAATGTCGGCCAGAGCGTCTATGCCTACGCCAACGCCTGGCTGGACGACTACGCCGAATTGCGCGCGCAGGCGGTGGCGGAGGGGCGGCGGCGTGGCCGCACGCTGGCACTGGCCTGGCCGCTGTGGCGCAGTGAAAGCGGCATGCAGGCGCCGCCGCCAGTCATGCAATGGATGGCCGAGCGCGGCCTCGAACTGCTGGACGCCGAACAGGGCGTGCAGGCGCTGCGCAGCGCGATGGCGAGCGGGGCGGCGGGTGTCGTCGTCTGCAGCGGCCGGCGCGAAGGCGTGGCACGGCTGCTGGAAGTCGGGCCGGCCGGGGCCGAGCGGCCGTCGCTTGCAGCGGCGCCTGTGCGCGCTGTCGCGACGGCTGCCGACACGGCAGAGGCCCTGTGCAACCGGCTGGGCGACATGCTGGCCCGCGCCTGCGGCATCGCCCGCGCCCGCGTCACGCCAACCACGCCGCTGCAGTCGCTGGGCCTGGATTCCATCATGGTGATGGATCTGAATGGTGAACTGGACAAGCACTTCGCGTCGCTGCCGAAGACGCTGCTGTACGAAGCCGACACCGTGCAGGCGCTCGCCGCGCACATCGCGTCGGCCGAGCCGGAGGCGGCGGCACGCTTCGTCGGCGTCGCCACTGCGCCGCCCGAGGAGGCTGCGCAGCCGGCTGCCGCGGGGGTGCCTGCGGTGCCGGCGCCCTGCACGCAGCCGGAAACCGGGGTCCGGGGGGCGGAGGCGGGACACGGCCTGGCCATCGCCATCGTCGGCATCGCCGGCCGCTATCCGCGCGCCGCCGACCTCGACACCTTCTGGGACAACCTGCTGCAGGGCATGGACTGCGTCGGCGAGCTGTCGCAGCGCTGGCCGGACGATCCCGCCTTCACCCGGCGCGAAGGTGAGGCGGGGAAGAGCGGTGCCTATGCACGCTGGGCCGCGCTGATCGACCAGCACGACTGTTTCGATCCGCTGTTCTTCGGCATCGCCCCGCGCGACGCCGAACGCATGGACCCGCAGGAGCGGCTGTTCCTCGAAGCATCCTGGCTGGCCATCGAGGACGCCGGCTACACCCCGCAGACCCTGCAGTCGCCGCCGTCGCGCGACGGTGCACGGGCGCGCGTCGGCGTGCTGGCCGGCGTCATGTACGGCGAGTACCAGTACTACGGCGCCGGCGGCTCGGCCACGCTGACCAATTCGTCCTATGCCTCGATCGCCAACCGCGTGTCCTACACGCTGGGTTTCAACGGCGCCTCGTTCGCACTGGACAGCATGTGCTCGTCCTCGCTGACCGCCGTGCATACCGCCTGCCTGCTGCTGCGCGCCGGCGAGTGCGACGCGGTGCTGGCGGGCGGCGTCAATGTGTCGGCCCACCCGTATCGATACCGCATGCTGAGTGAACTGCAGTTCGCCGCCAGCGACGGCCGCTGCCGCAGCTTCGGCGCCGGCGGCGACGGCTATGTGCCGGGCGAGGGCGTCGGTGTGGTGGTGCTCAAGCGGCTGGACGACGCCCTGCGCGACGGCGACCACATCCACGGCGTCATCCGCGGTTCGGCCATCGGCCATGGCGGGCGCACGTCCGGTTTCACCGTGCCGACGCCGGTCGGGCAGAGCGAGGTGATTGCGGATGCCTTCGCCGCGGCCGGCGTGCCGGCGTCGCGTCTGGGCTATATCGAGGCACACGGTACAGGCACCGGTCTGGGCGATCCGATCGAATTGCGCGGCCTGGCGATGGCGCTCGAAGGCATGCTGGATGACGCGGTGGTGCCGATCGGCTCGGTGAAGTCGCAGATCGGCCATCTCGAATCCGCAGCCGGCGTGGCCGCGCTGAGCAAGGTGCTGCTGCAGATGCGGCACGGCCGCCTGGCGCCGTCGCTACACAGCGAACCGGCGAATCCCAATATCGATTTTTCGAAGCTGCCCTTCCGCGTGCAGGCCACCGCGGCCGACTGGCCGGCACCGCGCGATGCGACAGGCCACAGGCTGCCGCGGCTCGCCGCCATCAGTTCCTTCGGCGCCGGCGGCTCCAACGCGCACCTGGTGGTCGAGGAGTGGCCGGGCGCACCGGCCACCGACGCGCCCGGCCCGCACATCGTCGTGCTGTCGGCGCGCACGCCGGACACGCTGCGCACGATGGCGCAGTCGCTGGCACGCCATGTCGAGCGTGCGCTGGCACGCGGCGAGGCGCTGTCGCTGGCCGATCTGGCGGCGACGCTGCGTGTGGCGCGCGTCGCCCAGCCCAACCGGCTCGCCGTGATCGCCGATGACCTGAGGACGCTGGAGGCGCAGCTGCGCGCCAGTCTGGAAGGCGAGTTCTGGCAGCTCGACGCCTCCACGCTGCCGGCAGGGGTGTTCAAGGGCGTGGCCGACGCCGAGGACGCGGCCGCAGAGGCGGGCAGCGAGCCCGCGGCGCTGGCGCGTGCCTGGGTCAGTGGCGCCTTCGATGACTGGAGTGCACAGCCGGTGCCGCCGCTGCGCCGGCGCGTACCGCTGCCCGGCACCGCCTTCCAGCGCCGGCGCTTCTGGGCGCAGCCGGTCGCGGCCACGTCGGCCCCGCAGATCGCCGAGCCGGTGGCGGCCTATGTCGTCACAGCGGCTGCACCGCCCGCGCCCGACATCGCGCAGCCGCTGTCGCCGCGCGACATCCTCGAACGCGTGAAGACCGGTCGCATGACACCGGACGAAGCGAAGCGCCGGCTCGCCGGCATGCGCGCCACCGCAGACCAGTAAGCGCAGACCACCACGCGCAGACCAACAGGGACAGACATGACGGATTTTGATCGTACGGTGGGCATCATCGGCGGCGGCGCCTCGGGCATCGGTGTTGCCAAGGCGCTGACCGAGGCCGGCCTCGACTACGAAGTGCTGGAAGCCAGTGGCGGCCTGGGCGGTAACTGGCAGCCGGAGGGGCCGGCGTCGAAGATGTACGCGTCGGTGCACCTGATCAGTTCGCGCCGCAACACGCAGTTTTCCGACCTGCCGATGCCGGACAGCTATCCGCACTATCCGCGGCACAGCCAGATGTACGCCTACCTGATGTCGGTGGCTGAGCGCTACACGGTCGAGGCGCACACGCGCTTCCACACCCGGGTCGTCCGCGCGCGGCCGGAGGGCGGCGGCTGGCGCTGCGAGCTGGCTGACGGCGGCGTGCGCCGCTACGCCCATCTGGTCGTCGCCAACGGGCTGCTGCGCATTCCGCTCGTTCCGAAGTTCGATGGCCATTTCGACGGCGAAAGCGTGCACTCCGGCGACTACCGCTCGGCCGACCAGTTCCGCGGCAAGCGCGTGCTGGTGGTCGGTGGCGGCAATTCTGGCTGCGACATTGCGGTCGATGCGGCACTCAATGCCGACGCGGCTTTCCATTCGACCCGGCGCGGCTATCACTACATGCCGAAGTTCGTCGATGGCAAGCCGACGCAGGAATGGCTGATGGACATCGCACCGAAGTTCACCGATGCCCAGGCCTACTGGGACCACGTCGGCGCGGTGTTCAAGCTGGCCGGTTTCGACGGCACCGACTTCGGCCTGCCGGCGCCGGATCACCGCATCGATGCGGCACACCCGATCATGAATTCGCAGGTGCTCTACCACATCGGTCACGGCGACCTTGCGCCCAAACCGGACATCCGGCGCATTGACGGCCGCACCGTCGAGTTCGCCGACGGCAGCCGCGAGCAGATCGACCTCATCCTGTGGGCAACCGGCTTCCGCACCGATCTGTCCTTTTTCGATGCGGCGGATTTCGATCCGCGCGTCGATCTCGATCGCCTGTTCCTGCGCATGGTGCCGCAGCGCCACGAAAACCTGCTCTTCGTCGGCTATCTGAACACGCCGTCCGGCCTCGGCAACGTACTCAACATCACTGCGCGCTTCGTTGCCGCCTGCCTGTCGGCGCGCATCGCCGGCAGCGACAACTTCCGCCGGCTGCAACAGATGAAGCAGCAGCCGGAGCGGCTCGACCTCGGTCAGGGCCGCTTCATGGACACCGACCGCCACCGTTACGAGGTCGACCTGTGGAAGTACATCCGCGCGGTCAATTTCGTCACCGGAAAGCTGCTCGACGGCGCCGCGCAGACCGCGCCGGCCGAGGCGCTGCCGGCATGAGCACTGACTTCACAACGCATACCGGGGGTTCCGCATGGACATGAGCATCGCCGACGAACTGTCGCCGGAAGAGGCGCTGGCGCTGATCGAAGGACTGGAGATGGAGGAGACGCCCATGGTCGCGCCGGCCATCGCTCCGACTCCATCGACCGTTCCTGCAGCGCGCGTGGTGCCGGCTGCGCGGCCGGCACTGGAGGTCGCGCTGGAGCACGATCTGGGCGCGCTGGTCATGGACGTGCTGAAGCTCGAAGCCACCGACTTTTCGCCGACGCGCTCGCTGATGGACTACGGCATGGATTCGATCTCGTCCACCGAGATCGGCAACCGTTTCACCGCGCGCTTCGGCATCGTCATTCCGCCCACCGTCTTCTTCGAGTTCCAGGATCTGCGCGGCCTCACCCGCTATCTGCTGAAGAATCACGACGCCGACGTGAAGCGCGTGCTGGGTGAACTCGAAGGGTCGGTTGCCGTCGCGCCAGCTGCCGCCGCTGCCCGTGCCCCCGAACCTGTCCGGACAGCTCCGGCCCCGGCCCCGGCCCCGGTCCCGACTCCCCGCCCGGCGCCCGTTGCCGCGGCGCCGTCGCCGGCCCCGCGGGCGGTGACCGCGGCGGCCGACGCGCCGCTGTCGATCGAGGCGCTGTGGGCGGAGCAGGGCGGCGCCACTGCGCCGGCGTCCGCCGTTGCGCTCGCAACCGCTCCCTTACGAGTACCGGTGGCCCGGGCGCAGGACACCGCCGTCGAAGGCGGCGTGCGCCAGCCCTCGCGCGAACATCTGGATGCACAGCAGGTCGTCGTCGATCAGGCGCGCTCGGTCAGCGTGCAGGGGCGTTCCGGCCGCACCATCGAGGCGGCGGTCTACGGCCAGGGGCGGCCGGTGCTGCTGCTGGGCGGCCTGGTCATGCACACCTCGGTCATGTGGCGGCTGCAGTTGCGCGAACTGGGCGAACGCTACCGGCTGATCGCCTATCACATGCCGGGCTGCGGCCGCACCGACTTCTACAGCCCGCTGACGCTGTCGTCGATGGCGGACGACGTGGCCGAACTGCTGGATGGCCTGGGCATCACTGATGCGCTGCCGGTGATCGGCTATTCCTTTGGCGGCGTGCTGGCGCAGCGCTTCTGCGTCGACCATCCGCAGCGCGTGTCCGCGCTGGTGGCGACGGTCACCTCGCCGTTCGCGCAGGGCGCGAACGACTTCGCCACGCTGATGCGCGAGCTGCAGATGAGCGAGCGCTTCATGGAACTGAACCGCGGCTGGAACATTCCGTCGCTGCCGGCCTACCAGGCCGTCGTCGGTGCCTTCGACCATCGCGAGGCGCTGTCCGCCCTGCGCTGCCCGGCGCTGGTGATCAGCGGACGCGATGACCGCTACATGCAGCCGGCCTATGGCCGCGCGCTGGCGGACGCGCTGCCCGGCGCGCGCTACGTGTGCTTTCCGGGTGCCGGTCATCTGCTGGGCTTCACCCATTTCGAGGCCTACAACCGTCTGCTGCTGCGTTTCCTCGACGAGGTCGCGCCGGCGCGCGGCGAGGTGGCGGGGGTGCCCGCACTGGTGCCGGCCAGCGCCTTCGCGCCGGCCGACGCCGACGCGCTGCAGGTGCTGGAGGACTATGTGCGCCGCGGCGATCAGGGCCACTGCGCCATCCTGTCGCCGCAGTCGGCCCAGGTCGCGCTGCTGCTCAATCGCATCCAGGCGCAGAACAAGATCGGCGACGAGGACTACCGCTGCCTGTTCCTGACCTCGCAGCACGAGGCGCTCGACGCCGCACTGCGCCTGGCCCGGCACCGCGCGCGCAACCGCGACGCCGACAGCAGCGGCGAACTGCTGCTGATCGACGCCGGAGAAGGCTGGCGCCGCTACTTCGATCCGCTCGACGCAGGCCCGGACGACGCACTGGTCCCGGGTGTGGTGTTCGTGTCCACCGTGCTCGAAGCGATCGAGCGGCTGGAAGGCGGCGCCTCGCCTGTGGCGGCCGTGCTGGTGTGCGATGCCTTCACGCCAACCGAGGACGCCGACCGCCTGATCGCCACCTGCGCTGCGCGCGAGGTGCTCAGCGTGCTGGTCGACAACAACGATCCGGACACGGCGGCTGAGGCGTGGATCGCGCCGTCCTGCCGCGAGCGCGCCGACATGATCGTGCTGGGCGAATCGATGGCAGCGAGCCGGGTGCCGGTGGCCGCCTGCATGGTGCGCGCGCCGGTACACCAGACCTGGAGCATGACGCCCAGCGAAAGCTATGTGCGCAACGTGATGACCAGCTTCGGCTTCCCGCTGGCGGTGGCGCGCGAGGCACTGCTCCGGGCCTTCGGCGATCGCATCGACGCCGCTACGCACCGGCTGATGCGGCGCATCGACGCCGATGTCGACGCCTGCTACGACGCGCACCTGCGCTGGGGCAATTCCGGCTACGCCCGGGTGGCGCGCCTGCACGGCTTCGACGCGCGCTTCGAGGCGGCACGCGGCATGAAGTCACTGCTGCGCGACCGCGACGGCACCGCGCGCACGGTGCTCGACTGCTTCGTGAATGTGGGCACCAGCCCGCGCGGCCTGAACCCGCTGGACGTGATCGACGGCGTGGTACGCGCGCACGACGCGAACACCGATTACTGGGGCGAACTGGCTGCACTGCTGAGCGAGCGCACCGGACTGCCGCACGCCTTCCCGGCGTCGAGCAATGTCACCGCGGTCGAGGTGGCGCTGACGCTGGGCGCGCTCGCCAGTCCGCAGAAGCGCCGCATGCTGTTCTTCTCCGGCGGTCTCGGCTTTTCGATGCTGAGCGCGGTCGCTTCGCACGACGCGGTGTTCGACATCTTCCGCAAGCCCTTCGAGCCGCTGTACCGGCACAGCGTGTTCATCGACGCGCACGCGCCGGACGCAGCGCAGAAGCTCGAAGCCGAACTGCTGTCCGGCGACATCGGCCTGGTGTGGTTCGAAACCATACAGGTGGATGCCAACGCCACCCGCCCGCTGCCGCCGCAGCTGGTCGAGCTCATCGTCCGCCACCGCGAAGCCGGCGGCTATCTGGTCGGGGTGGATGAAACCCAGACCAATCTGATGACCGGCCGCCTGCTGCACAGCGCGCCGCAGGTGCCGTCGCCGGACCTGGTCGCGCTGGGCACCGCGCTGTGCGATTCGCTGGTGCCGACCGGCGTCGTGCTGTGCAGCGACGCGGTGCGGCAGCGTGCGCTGGCGCGGTCCCCGGCGCGCCTGCAGGAACTGGCCGGCCGCCAGCGCTGCCCGCTTTCGGCGCACATCTCGCTGCACGCGCTGCGCAAGGTGTTCGAGCAGGGGCTGGACGTCCGCGCGGCAGCCACCGGCGCGTCCTTCCGGGCGAAGCTGACGGCGCTGCAGCGCCAACTGCCGATGATCACCGCGGTGCGTGGCGAAGGCCTGCTGCTCACCATCGATCTCGACCTCGGCGGGGCTGATCCCTTCCTTCAGCGCAGCTTCGGCTACCTGCTGTGGGGCGCCATGCTGCGCGACCCGGTGCAGGGCGTGGCGGTCGCGGTCTGCCCGATCCACAACAACAGCCTGCGTTTCCTGCCGCCGCTGGACATCGCCGACGCCGAGGTCGACCTCATCGTCGACAGCCTGCGCCGCCATCTGTCCGGCGGCATCGCGCCGGTGGTGCTCGACTGCGCCGCGCATTCGGCGCGCATCGGCGAAGCGCGCACCGCTGCATTCCTGAAGTCCCTCGTCCCCACCGAAAACAAGGAGGTCCGTCGCATGAGTGCTCCCCGTTCACTGTCCGCGCCGCCGGTCGCACGCGAATTCACCCGCGCCTTCGTCGAACGCATTCCGGGCGGCGCACGCATGCTCGAACGCCTGCGCGGCAAGGGCCGCTCGCCGCGCCAGCTGCCGCGCGTGTGCGTGGTCGGCGCCGGCGTCGGCGGCATTTCGATCGGCAAGGCGCTGACCGAATACGGCATCCCCTTCGACTGCTTCGACGGACGTGACCGCATCGGCGGCATCTGGGCCTTCGATCCGGATCGCAAGTTCACCTCCGTATGGCACGCGATGAACCAGAACACGCCGCGCGGCCTGTACCAGTACACGGATTTCCCGATGCCGGACGACTACCCGGATTTTCCGTCGCATCAGCAGGTGCACGCGTATCTGGAAAGCTATGTCGATCACTTCGGCTTCCGCGACCGGATACAGCTGAACACCCAGGTCAAGCGCGCCGAGCGCTTCGGCGACAAGGGCTGGCGGGTCACGCTGGACAGCGGCGAGGTGCGCCACTACGACGCGCTGGTGGTGGCCAACGGTCACCACAACGAACCGAACTTCCCGGATTACTACTACCGCGACGTGTTCGACGGCGAGTCCATCCACTCGCAGCACTACCGCTATCGCGAGGACTACCGCGACAAGGACGTGCTGGTGGTCGGCGTCGGCAACAGCGGTTCGCAGGTGGCGGTGGACATCAGCCACGCGGCGAAATCGACCTGCATTTCGCTGCGTCGCGGCGTCTATGTGCTGCCGCACTACCTGCTGGGCCTGCGCATGGACCGTGCGATGGCCTTCCTGAACGACTGGTGGTTCAAGAAGATCCTGCCTTACCCGCTGTTCAACCTGGTGCACACCGGGCTGTACAAGGCGCTGATCCAGCGGCACAGCAGCATGGGCATGCCCAAACCCGATCACCTGATGATGTCCAGCCTGCCGACGCTGTCGGAGAACTTCGCCAACCGCATCGGCGACGGCAAGCTGAAGATCGTGCCCGAGGTGAAGCACATCAAGGGGCGCAAGGTGTTCTTCGCCGATGGCAGCGTGCGCGAGTTCGACGCCATCGTCTATTCGACCGGCTTCAAGACCACCTTCCCCTTCCTCGACAAGCAGTTCCTGAACGCCGACGACAACAAGGTGCCGATGTTCAAGCGCATCTTCGTGCCCGGCGTGGACAACCTCGCCTTCATCGGCCTGTTCCAGGCGGTGACCTGGGGTTTCCTCGACATGATGGAAGCGCAGTCGAAACTGGTGGCCGAGCACTTCGCCGGTTTCTATCGCCAGCCCGACATCGCCGCGCAGAAGCGCGACATCGAGCGCGAGCAGAAGATCATCCGCCGCGAGTATCTGGCGACGCTGCGCAACAACTACGAAATGCACGGCCCGACCTATATGCACGAGCTGGCGAAGGAACATGGCCGCGGCCGTGCGCGCGCCCGCAAGGCCGGCCTGCCGATGCCTTGCCCGGCCAGCGGCGTGCCGGTGACCGACGAGAGCACGCCGCAGGACGTGCCGGCGCTGGCCGGAGCAACGGTGTGATGCACCCGTCCGCCGCCATCGCCATCGTCGGCATCGCGGCGCGTCTGCCGGGCGCGCCGGACGTCGCCGGCTTCTGGCAGACGCTGCTCGGCGAGGAGACCGCCATCGGCGAGGTGCCACGGTCGCGCTGGGACTGGCGCGCGCACTACGCGCCGCCGGGCGGGGCGGCGAATACCGCCTACTCGAACGTGGGCGGCTTCATCGACGACGTGGATGCCTTCGATCTGCGCCACTTCGGCATCGCGCCGCGCGAAGCCGAGGCGATGGATCCGATGCAGCGGCTGTTCCTGCAGTCCGCATGGACCGCGCTGGAGGACGCCGGCATCGCGCCGCGCAGCCTGTCCGGCCGGCGCGTCGGCGTGTTCGCCGGCGTCGGCAATGCCGAATACACGTCGCTGATGCGTGCCGCGCACTGCGACAACGACGCCTACCGGGCGACCGGCATGGCGCTGACCCTGGTCGCCAACCGGCTGTCCTATGTGCTGAACCTGCGCGGCCCGAGCCAGGTGGTCGATACCGCCTGCTCCGGTTCGCTGGTCGCGGTCCATCGCGCCATCGAGCAGCTGCGCCTCGGCCAGTGCGAACTGGCGCTGGCCGGCGGCATCAGCCTGATGCTGAGCCCGGAACTGCACGTCGCCTTCAGCCAGGCCGGCATGCTGAGCAGCGCCGGGCGCTGCCGGCCCTTCGACGCCGAGGCCGACGGCTACGTGCGCGGCGAGGGCGCCGGCGTGGTGGTGCTGAAGCGGCTGGACGACGCGCTGCGCGACGGCGATTTCATCCACGCCTGCATTCTCGCCTCGGCCGAGAACCACGGTGGCCGCGCACACAGCCTGACCGCGCCCAGCTTCAAGGGGCAGGCCGAAGTCGTTGCCGCGGCCTGGCAGGCGGCCGGACCGGCGGTACGTCATCTGTCGCACATCGAGACGCACGGCACCGGCACGCCGCTGGGCGATCCGATAGAGATCGCCGGGCTGAACGAGGCGCTGCGCCAGTGCCGCGGCGTCGATCCCGAATGCACGCCGGCCGGCGACATCCGGCTCGGCGCGCTGAAGGCGCGCATCGGCCACCTCGAAGCCGCGGCCGGCATCGCCGGTCTGATCAAGACCGTGCTTGCGCTGCGTCACGGGCTGATTCCGGGCCATCCGGCTTTCGTCCGTGCCAATCCGCAGCTCGAACTGAGCGGCTCGCCGCTGCGCATCGTCGACCGTCCGCAGGCGTGGGGCGAGGGGCCGCGGGTAGCCGGGGTCAGTTCATTCGGTTTCGGCGGCGTCAACGCGCACGTCGTGCTGCAGGCGCAGCCTGTGCCGGTGTGGCCAGCCGCTGCTGACGAGGCCGAAGTCGTGCTGCTGTCGGCGCGCGACGCCGATACGCTGCGCGCACGCGCGGCGCAGCTGTTCGACTACCTGTATCCGGATGTGCAGCCGCACGTGCTGCTTGCGCTGCACCGGGCCGCCGGTGTGCTCGATTTCGACGCGCAGTGGGCGGCGCTCGGCGTCGACGCCGGAACGATGGTGCGTGACGCCCACGCGGCCGCGCAGGCGCTGGGCATCGATGCCGCGCGGCTCGATCTGCGCGACTGCCTGAACTGGGGCGAGGTCGCGGCTGCACTGAGCGAAGCCTTGCCCGCGACGGATGCGCCGGCGCGGTTGTCTGCCCGCGCCAGCCTGCCGCGGCAGGTGCTGGCGCCGACGCTGCATGCGCTGGCGATGTCGCTGTTCATCGGCCGCGACCTGCAGGCGCACCGGCTCGCTGTTGCGGCAAGGGATTTCGGCGAACTGGCGCTGCAGCTGGCCGGTTGGCTGTGCGATGCGCCGGCGCCACTGGCCGTTGCTGCGCAGAGTGTGCGGGACAACGGCGACCCTCAGCCGCCGCCCGCCTGGCGCAGCGCCACCGCGGTGGCCGACTGGGTGCGCACGCAGTTGGCCGTTCCGGCGGTGAGCGAAGTGCTGTCCGCGCGCTATGCCGCGGGCAGCGCAGCGCGTGTGCCGCTGCCCACACTGCCGTTCCGCCTCGATCGCGTGTGGTTCCGCGCGGCCGCGCCGGTCCCGCCGCAGCCGGGCGCTGATGCGTCGCACGACGTCGCCGGGCTGCGCGCGTACTGGACGGCATTCCCGGGGGCGCCCTTCGACGGCAGGCCTGACTGCCTGCCCTCGCTGCTGCCGTGGCCGGGCCATGCCGCGACAAGCGGCGCCGTCAGCTTCGTCGATGTCGCCTGGGCCGCAGCGTCGCCGCGCCACCGGCAACTGACGGCGACCCGTGTCGGCGCCGGTCTGAGCTATCGCGCACAGGCCGACGACGCCACGCAGACACTGCTGCGCGTCGAGCGCATCGACGCCGGCAGCGGTCCGGACGCGACGGCAGCTGTTCATTGTGACGTCGTCGTGGACGCCGATCCGTTCGCGTCGCAGGACCCGGGCGCACTCTGGATGCACTGGAGCGTCGCCGTCGTGCGCGCGCTGCAGCGGCTGTTTCCGGGCGCCACGAGCGCGCCGCTGCTGCCTTACCGCGCGGTCCGTGTGAGCTGGGCGGCCTTGCCTGCGGCCGGGCCACAGCGCCTGCTGCTCGGCGTGGATACCGACAGCGGACGCGTCGGCGTGCGCGGCGAGATCGACGGACGCACGGTGCTGCAGATCGATGGTCTGGAATTGCGCGAGGCGCGCTGGCTGGCGCAGCCATCGAGGATCGGCGCGGAGATGCTGTCATGAAGGCCGTCGTCTTCCCCGGTCAGGGCGCGCAGCGCAAGGGCATGGGCGTCGAACTGTTCGAGCGCTATCCGCGGCTGGTCGAACAGGCCGATGCGGTGCTCGGCTACAGCCTGCATGATCTGTGCACCGAGGGTGCCGACCGTCTGATCGACACCCGTTACACGCAGCCGGCGCTCTTCGTCACCGGCTATCTCGGCTACCTGGATCACGCGCACCGGCACGGCGCGCCGGCCATGCTGGCCGGGCACAGCATCGGCGAGTTCGTCGCGCTGGCGGCGGCCGGCGCGCTCGACTTCATCGACGCACTGCGTCTGGTCGACCGGCGCGCCCGCATCATGGCCGCCATCCGCGACGGCGCGATGGCGGCGGTCATCGGCCCCGGGCGCGACGAGGTAGACGCGTTGATCGCGCGCCTGGGCGTCGATGGACTGGAGATCGCAAACGAGAACAGTCCCACGCAGACCATCGTCGCCGGGCTGTCGGGCGAGATCGATGCCTTCGTCGAGCGCTGTCGCCAGGCGGGCACGCGGGCGGTGCGCCTGCGCGTCAGCGGTGCCTTCCATTCGCGCCACATGCGGCCGGCAGCGGCCGAGTTCGCGCAGGCGCTGCGCGAAACGCGGTTCCAGCCCCCGCGCATTCCGGTCATCGCCAATGTGACCGCACGGCCGCACGACGCGCAGATCGCCGATGTGATGGCGGCCCATCTCTACAGCCCGGTGCGCTGGATGCAGTCGGTGCACGCCATGCTCGACGCAGGCGTGACCGAGTTCGTTGAGATCGGCCCGGCGCCGGTGCTCGGACCGATGGTCGACGAGATCCGCGCCGCCTGGCGCCCGCAGCGAGGCGCAGCGGTGGCGGAGGTGCACTGGCCCGAGTTCGCGCCGCCGTCGGTGGCCGGTGCCCACGCCGCACTGGCCGCCGCGCTGCATCGGCTGTACGTCGAGCCGGCTGCCAGTGCGGCCGACTGGGCCGCGCTGTGGCCGTGCGGACTCGATGTCGCCGGCTGGCCGCCGCTCGAACTGGCGGCCACGCCGCGCGCCGTGCGCCGCCAGGTCCGCCGCGCACTGGAAACCCTGATTCCGGCGGCCGCGTCCGCGCAGCACGCCGACCCGTCTTCACCCTTGCACGGACGACACCCATGAGCACCGAACACGATATCGCGGACTTCATCACCACCTTCATCGCCGACCGCACCGGCGTACCGGCGCACGACATCGAGCCGGAGGAGAACCTCGGCAGCTACGGACTGGGTTCGATGCAGGCGGTCGATCTCGTCGGCTCGCTGGAAGACCGCTACGGCGTGTCCTTGCCGCCGGCGCTGGTGTTCCAGTACCCGACCGTGCGCGAGCTGTCGCTTGCCGTTGCGCAGCGCGCCGCCGCGACGACGGGAGCCTGAGCATGGATGCGCGCATCGAAACCGACGATCTCGCTGCCGGCCTGTACGACGAGGTGTCCGCGCTGTCGGTCACCGACATCCTGCAGCGGCGTGCCACGCGGCACCCGCAGCGGGTGTTGTTCCGCTTCCTCGACGAGCATGGCCGCGAGGAGGACGTGCTCACCTACGGCGACGCCTGGCGGCGCAGCACGGCGATCGCGGCCGTGCTGGCGGCGCATGGCGGGCCGGGCGACCGCGTTGCGCTGTTCTATCCGGCCGGTCTGGATTTCATCGTCGCCTTCTTCGGCTGCCTGCTGGCCGGGCGCGTCGCGGTGCCGCTCAACCTGCCGAGCCGGCGGCGCGTCGATCGCTGCCTGCGCATCCTGCGCGACTGCGGCTGCCGGCGCGCGCTGACCGTGTCGTCGCTGGAAGCGGGGCTGCGCGACATCCTGTCCGTCGACGCCGACCTGCCGCTGGCCTGGCTGGCCACCGACATGCTGCGCAACGAAGCCACCGCAGCCGGCGTCGTGCCGCCGCCGGCCGACGAGCGTATCGCCTTCCTGCAGTACACCTCCGGCTCGACCTCGCATCCCAAGGGCGTCATGGTGAGTCAGCTCAACATCACCACCAACCTGCGCATGATGCGCACCGCGTGGGAACTGGACCACACGTCGAACACGGTGTTCTGGCAGCCGCACCATCACGACATGGGCCTCATTCTCGGCCAGCTGCTGCCGGTCATGCTGGGCAACGAAACGGTGCTGATGGGCCCGAACACCTTCGTCCGCCAGCCGCTGATCTGGCTCGACGCGATCTCGCGCTACCGCGCGGTGCTGGCCGGTGGGCCGAACTTCGCCTACGAACTGGCGGCGCAGCGCTGGCAGCCGGGCCGGCTCGATGGCTGCGACCTGTCCAGCTGGCGCATCGCGCTGAATGGCGCCGACGTCGTGCGCGCGGCGACGCTGGAGCGCTTCGCCGCCACCTTCGGCCCGCTCGGTTACCGGCCCACCACCATGCTGCCGTGCTATGGCCTGGCCGAGGCGACGCTGTTCGTGTCTGGCGGCCCGGTCAGCAAAATGCCGCGCGTGCGCAGCATCGACGCGCAGGCGGCGGAGACCGAAGGTCGCGTGCGCGAGGACCTCGGTGCGAGCGGACGCACCGTGGTCGGCTGCGGCCTGCCGTCGGACGAGATCGAGGTCGCCATCGTCGATCCGGCGAACGGCCTACGGCTCGGCTGCGATCGCCTGGGCGAGGTGTGGGTGTCGGGCGACACCAATGCGCTGGGCTACTGGCAGCTGCCGGAGCAGAGTGCGGCCACCTTCGGCGCCGAGATCGCCGGCGAGCCGGGTCGTCGCTACATGCGCACCGGCGACATCGGCTTCATCGGTGCCGACGACGGCCAGATCTATCTGTGCGGGCGGATGAAGGACCTGCTCATCGTCGATGGCCGCAACCTGCATCCGGAGGACGTCGAATACACCATCGTCGAGTCGCATCCGCTGATCAAGCCGCAGAGCTGCGCGGTGTTCGAGGACGACCGCGGCGAGCAGCGCCGGCTGGTGGCGGTGATCGAAGCCGACCGCGAACTGAAGCGGGCACTGCCGGAGATCGCCAGGGCGCTGCGCATGCAGGTGCGGCGCGCGGTGTCGGAAGAGCACGGCGTGGCCATCGCCGACATCGTGTTCATCGCGCCGGCGACCTTGCGCAAGACCACCAGCGGCAAGGTGCAGCGCAGCCTGATGAAGCAGCTGCATCAGCAGTCTGCGCTCGACGTGATCGACGTGGCGGTGGCGCTCGATGCCGCCTGAGACCGCGGCCGGACGGCTGGTGCGCATCTGCGACGCCGGTGCCGGCGCACCGGTGGTGCTGGCCGTGCCCTACGCCGGTGGCAGTGCGCAGTCCTTCTTCGCCTGGAAGCCGCTGATCGAGGGACAGCTCACGCTGCTGGCACTCGAACTGCCCGGGCGCGGTCGCTGCTACGGCCAGCCGATGCCGTCGTCGCTGCTTGCGCTGGCTGACGGGCTGGCGCAGACGCTGGCCACCGAAGGCGTGCAGCCGGACCTGCTGTTCGGCCACAGCCTCGGCGCGCTGATCGCTTTCGAACTGCTGCGCGCGCTGCGCCGTCGCGGCCGGTCGCTGCCGGCTGCGGCGCTGATGTCGGGCCGCATCGCGCCCTCGCATCCGCGCACCTTCGGGCTGCCGCGCTTCGGGCGTGAGGATCTGGTCGAGTATCTGCGCGACCTCGGCGGCACGCCGGACAGCGTGCTGAACAACGACGCGGTGATCGACATGATGCTGCCGGTGCTGCAGCAGGATCTCGAACTGATTGCCGGCTATGACTACGCGCGGGCGGCGCCGCTGGATATCGACCTGACCGTCGCCGGCGGTTTCGACGACGGGCGTGTGCCGCTGTCCGGCCTGCTCGGCTGGCACGAGGAATGCACCGGGCGCTTTGCGCTGCACATGCATCCGGGCGGCCACTTCTTCGTCGAAACCGAGCGTGCCGCGGTGGCTGCACTGCTGTGCGAACTGGCGGCGCGCGGTCTGCGCGCCAAGGCAGCCTGACGGTGCACAGGCTTCCCTCCGGTACGGTGCGGGTGTTCGTATCGCCGATGGCGGCCTACGATGCCGTCAGCCTGCGCCAGCTCGAACGCGCGGTGCTGGTGCCGGAGGAACAGCGCCGTTCGCGCGCCATCCTGCGCTCGCCCAGTCGCGACGCTTTCATCGCAGCGCACGCGCTGAAGCGTCTCGTGATGCGCGCGCTGCTCGGCCACGCCCCGAGCTTTGCCTGTGAGGCGGGCGGCAAGCCGGTGCTTGCGGGCAATACGCTGCACTTCAACATCAGCCATTGCGACAGCCATGTCGCGCTGGCGCTGTGCGGCAGCGCGCCGGTGGGCGTCGACGTCGAGTCGGTGCCCATGCGGGTGTCGATGCCGCAGGTCATGCAGGCCGCTCTGACGGCGAGCGAACGCTCGCGCGTGATGGCGGAGAGCGACCCCGAGCGCTCCTTCCTGATCCACTGGACGGCGAAGGAGGCCTACGTGAAGGCCACCGGCGAAGGTCTGGCGCGCGGTTTCGACACGCTCACGCTGGGTGCAGATGCCGGGCCGCTTCATCTGCTCGGTGAGCGGGTCGCCGCGCACAGTCTGCACTGCCGCTCGGCCCGCGAGCACGTGCTGTCGGTCTGCGCCTTGGGCGAAAAGGAAGACGCTGTGCAGGAGGTGCGGATCGAGTCGGTCATCTGTTCGCTGCGCGGTGTCGAGGTCCTGCACTCGCGCTAGCAACAGTCCCGGTGCCGCGGCCGTCGGTTACGAAATGATGGGAATGATTCGTACTCCTGTTTAACCGGACTGTGGGATACTTTTGCGCACCCGAATCCGGTCCCGCACATGACAGACCCTTCCAGCTCTGCCGTCCTGACCTCGACGCTGCGTGCCGTGCTGCGCCCGGTGGTGCGCCTGATGCTGGCGCGCGGCGTCACCTTGCCGCTGGCTGTCGAATTGCTGAAGCGCGTCTATGTGCAGGTCGCAATCGAGGATGCGGGACGCGACGGACCGGTCACTGACAGCCGGGTGAGCCTGCAGACCGGCGTGCATCGCAAGGACGTCAAGCGGCTGCGCAGTTTGCCCAGCGCGCAAGCAGATCTGCCGCGCAATGTGTCGCTTGGCGCGCAACTGATCAGCCGCTGGCTGGGGCAGGCGCCCTGGCGTGATGCGACCGGCGGGGCGCGACCCTTGCCGCGGCTGGCGAGCGCCGGCGGCGGCACCTCGTTCGAAGCGCTGGTTGCGTCGGTGAGCAAGGACATCCGTGCGCGACCCGTGCTGGACGAGTGGCTGCGACTGGGGATTGCCCACCTGAATACGCGCGACGAGGTCGTGCTGAATACCGGTGCTTTCGCGCCGCAGGAGGGCGCCGACGAGCAGCTCGCGCGTTTCGCGCTGCACGTCGGTGACCACGCGATGGCGGCCGTCGACAATCTGCTCGGTCAGGGCGATTCGTGGTTCGAGCGCGGCGCGCACTATCGCGGGCTGTCGGCGGCGGCAGCGTCGGCGCTGCATGCACGGGCTTCAGAACTGGGTGCAAAGGCCCTGCAGTCGCTGGAGCGCGACGCAGGCGCGGGCGCCCGGTCAGCCGACGATGCAGGTCGGCGACTCACGGTCGGCGTCTACGTCTACGCGGAGCACGACAGGCAGCGCTGAGCCTGACGTTTCAGTACGCAGTCAGCACGCCCAGCTGTTCGACCTGTCCGGCCAATGCAGCACCGAGCAGTGCGTGCTGGTCGGCATCGAGGTGCACGCCGTCGTGCGGGCTGGCGCTGATCACGCGACCGGCGTCGAAGAAGGCGCAGCCCAGCTCAGTGCATACCGTCTGCAGCGCATCGGCCAGGCCGACGCATTTCGTTTCCCCGCCGACGAATTTCTCTGCGATCGGGCCTTTGGGCGAACTGATTGGCGGCGGTGCGACGACCAGCACCGGCGGCACCGGCATGCCGGGTTCGATCGGCGCTTCGCGGATCGCGCGCACCAGCGTTGCCGTGCCCTGGGCCGAGTGCCAGGCGGTATGCGGGTGCATGGACTGGAAGTCGTTGGTGCCCAGCATCAGCACCACCAGCGACAGCGGTGAGTGGATTTCGATGCGCTGGGCCAGCCCCGTCAGGCCGTTGCGGCCCGGCTTGAACGGGTCCTCCCACACGGTGCGACGCCCGTTCAGACAGTCCTCGATTACGCGCACGCGGCGCCGGTCGCCGTTCAGCACGTTCTCCATCACGCCCGGCCAGCGCAGGTCGAAGTCCAGACGCTGGCGCGTGGTCGGCACGATGCCCCAGGACAGCGAATCGGCATAGACGAGTATTTGCTGCATCAATGCCTCCATCAAAAAATTAAATGAGTGCCACTGCCAGTTTGACACGTCGCCGATGGTGCGATGCGGAAATGCCGTGCGCGTGCGTGCGGTCCGCCGGCAGCATGGCTTGATTGTCCGTGTGGAGGCGCAGAAGCCGCTGTTTCGCATGTCCATGGAATCGACTTCGCTGATTGGGTGATCCCTTTTGCAACGGCGTGCAGACGCCATCTGTCACGGATTCGGGGACAGTTCCGGGTGCTCAAGGCAGTGCGGAGGACGCCGTAAAGTCGGTCGTTGCCTGTACTGGAGGAGAACCGGCGGGCAGCGACTTCCGTCCATCACCGCTGGAGAGACAACCATGACCAAGCGCTCCACGACCTTGCCCGACAGCCTGACCGAGCAGGTGGCGCCCCCTGCGCAGCGCGTCGACCTGCGGCGGTCGAACCCCATGCGCATGGGCAGCTTTGCCTTCTGTGCGCTGTTCTTCGCCCTGTTCGGGCTGGCCGCCGCGTTTGATCTGGTGAATCCGCGCGCCGCTGCGCTGCTGGCCTGCGCCGCCGGCGCGATGATCGCCTTCGCCGACGCGCTCTACATCCGCCAGATGGACCACACGATCGCGCTGATGGCGGACGCGCTGGCCGACAGTGGGCGCGACGTGAACGATCTGTCGAGCGAGTTCGTGCTGCCGGAAAGTTCGCCGGTGAAGGCGATCAGCAAGCTCATCGCCGAGCGCGACGGGCGCGTGCGAGACATGGTGTTCCGCGTGCGCCGCGGCACGCTGGGCGCCGCCTGCCACACCGCTCACCTCACCCGCTCGCTGCGCGACACCGCAGGTCTTGCGCAGTCGCAACGGGCGCTGGCCGAACAGGTGTTCGCCGCCAGCGAAACCTCGCGCAGCGCGGTCGACAGTGCGCGCCAGCACGCCAATGATCTGGACGAGGCAACCACGCGCCACCTGCAGGCGGCACGCGTGTCGCTGGAGGAACTGCAGTCGGCCGCCGCCCGCGTCGATGAGTTCGAGGCGCGCGTGCAGGCCTTCAACCGCACGGTGCAGCAGCTGCAGAACCAGTCGGCTGAAATCAGTCAGGTGGTGCAGATCATCAGCAGCATTTCCGACCAGACCAATCTGCTGGCGCTGAACGCGTCGATCGAGGCGTCGCGCGCCGGCGAGAACGGCCGCAGCTTCGCCGTCGTCGCCGACGAGGTGCGTTCGCTGGCCGAGCAGGTCAAGGCGGCGACCGAGGGCGTGAGCCAGAACATCGACCGGATGAACCGTCTGGTTGCCGGCACGCGCAGCGAAACCGACGACATCCGCGACCACATCCTGGCGACCGGCGAGGCGGTGCGGCGCGCCTCCGGCCGCTTCGGCAGCATGGTCGGCGAGTACGAGGTGATGGGCGAACGGATCGCCCGCACCGGCGACGCGATACGCAGCCTGAGCGACACCAACGACCGCATCCATACGCTGGTCAGCGACATCCATACCGGCTGCGACCAGGTGGCCAGCCTGATGCTCGACGGCGAACAGAACCTGACCAAGGTGAGCCGTTCGACCGAACGCATCCAGGATCTGGCGGCCTCGTTCCGCGTCGGCTCCGACCAGCTCGAATCCATCGTCGGCGCGCTCGGCCGCTACCGCGACGAATGCAGCGCCGCGGTCGCCGGTGCGGCCACCGTGCTGGTTGACGACGACGGCGAGGAGGTCGCCCCGCGCGCCGGTCGCGTCGCCGCGCTGCCGGAGGTCACGCGCGCGCTCGGCGCATTGAGGGGCGAGGTCAGCGCATTGCGCTATGCGCTGGTGACCAATCCGGCGGGGCAGGTGCTGGGCAGTACCGGCAACTGTCCGGCGCCGGCCGATATCGCCCAGCGCGCGGCGAAGAGCGAGCGCGCGCTGCTGATGCAGCCCTTCGCGGCCGACGACGGCACGCTGTATTTCGACATCGCGCTGCCGATCCGTCGCGGCGAGCGCAACTGGGGCACGCTGCGCGCCGGCGTGCCGGCCGAACTGATGCTGGCGGCCTGAGCCGCCGTCGCGACAACCGAGTTCGGGAGAACAGCATGCTTTCGCACGAACAGATGCAGCAGGCCGCCCAGGGCGGACGCACGCAGCACGCGGTCTATGTCTATGAAGCACCGGTGCGGCTGTGGCACTGGATCACCGTACTGGCGATGACGGTGCTGATGGCCACCGGCTACTTCATCGGTACGCCCTTCCTGATGCTGCCGGGCGACGACGCCGGCATGTATCTGATGGGCTATGTGCGCTTCACCCATTTCGCCGCCGGCTACATCCTCGCCATCGGCTTCGCCGGGCGCATCTACTGGGCGCTGGTCGGCAACGAGCACGCACGGCAGATCTTCATGCCGCCGCTGTTCAAGCTCGCCTGGTGGAGCGAGGTCATGTTCGAACTGCGCTGGTACTTCTTCCTCGAGGACAGACCGAAGAAGTACGTCGGCCACAACCCGCTGGCCGCGGTGATGATGTTCTTCCTGTTCGTGCTTGGCACGCTGTTCATGATCTTCACCGGCTTCGCACTGTACAGCGAAGGCGCCGGCCACGGTCACTGGAGCGGTGTCGTGTTCGGCTGGGTGCTGTGGCTGATCGGCGACAGCCAGACGGTGCACAGCCTGCATCGCCTGGGTCTGTGGCTGCTCCTCAGCTTCATCCTCGTCCATGTGTATGCCGCGCTGCGCGAGGACATCATGAGCCGACAGAGCATCATTTCGACGATGATCAGCGGCTGGCGCTCCTTCCGCGACTGACGCGCGCTGCGCGCAGACGGCTCGGTACTACGCAGGTCGCGGATCGAGATGAAGATTCCGTGCCGGATGTCGCTACCGGGCGGGCGCTGTCACCTCCTTCGACACGCGCCCGCCGGCTGCACGCAGGATCAGGCGCCTTCCGGCCGCACCTTCGGAACGCTGCCGTCGGAGCGCCCCTTCAGGTAGGCGTACAGGTCGTCGAACTTGTCGGCGAGGTAGGGGTGGCCCGGCATGCCGCGCTCCAGCCGGCCGTCTATCACCGCGTGCCGTACTTCGTCCTTCGAAAGCTTCTTCAGCGATTCGATCAGCGACGGGCCGACCATGCCCTCCTGCGCCGGACCGTGGCAGCGCTCACAGGCGGCCGAGCGCCAGGTCTTCCAGCCCTTCACGATATCGCCACCGGCGACCGCCGTGCCGTCCGCTGGCGCGGCGCCCGATGCCGGAGCAGGAGCGGGCTGGCCGGACGGAATCGGACGTGCGTTCTCCGTGGTGTCGGGCGGGGTTTTGCCGTTCGGCGTGGTTGGCGCGTTCTGCATCGTTTCGGCCGGGGAGGGCGGCGTCGCGCCCGGGCTGGGTGCATCGGGCAGCGGCGCTGCGGCGGGAGGCGTGGGCAGTGCAGGCGCGGCGGTATCAGCCGCGGGTGCGGCGGCATCGGCCGACGGGGCAGTGATGGGTTTCGGCGGATCCTGCGGCTTGTCGCAGGCGGCGAGCAGCAGGGCAAGGCTTGCGACGGCGAGATGCGTGGTTTTCATGGCGATCCTCCAGTCTGTTGTGGGTGGGAATCGATCCCTGTAGACGATGGTAGGCCGGATGTGACCGGCTGGTGCGCGGTGTAGTCCTGTGCCGACGCTTTGCCGCTTCGTGGCATGCTGCGTGTTCAACAAGAACCACCCGAGGAGACGCATCCGTGAGCAGACTGTACGACCCGCAGCACCGCAGCTTCCAGGACGAGTTCGGCACCCGCGCGATGGCCGACCGCATCGAGGAACTGGCCTGCCGCACCGAATTCGACGACGACAGTCGGGGCTTCATCGAATCGATGGACATGTTTTTCCTGTCCACCGTCGATGCGCGCGGTCGTCCGACGGTGTCGTACAAGGGCGGCGACCCCGGCTTCGTCCGCGTGGTCGATGAGAGGACGCTGGTGTTCCCGAGCTACGACGGCAACGGCATGTTCTATTCGGTCGGCAACATCGCGCAGAACGCCGAGGTCGGCCTGCTCTTCATCTCGTTCGAGAAGCCGCACCGCATCCGCGTGCAGGGCAGGGCCACGGTGTCGCGCGACGACCCGATGATGGCCTTCTACAGCGAAGCCGATTTCGTCGTACGTGTCGAACTGTCCGAGCTGTGGCAGAACTGTCCGCGCTATATCCACCGCTACCAGCGCGTCGACCGCTCGCGCTACGTGCCGCGCGCCGATTGCGAGACGCCGCTGGCCGAGTGGAAGCGCATCGACCTCGTGCAGGACGTGCTGCCGCCCGCCGATGCGGCGCGTGCCCAGGCCGCCGGCACGGTTGCGATCGAAGAGTGGATGGAAAAAGTGAAGACCGGCCACCCGGAGGCCTGACCCGGCTTCGCTCGCACCGGCTCAGCGCAGCAGGCGAGACGGGATGAGGCGGCGCAGCGGCCCGCTGGCGATCTCGCGGAAGCGAGGGCTGTGCAGGCAGATGCCGCCGGCCAGTCCGACGATGCAGCCGAGCAGGGTGTCAAAGAAGCGCGCCAGCACCAGCGGGCCAGGCACGGTGTGGCCCAGTGTGCTGGCCTCGGCCAGCAGGATGGTGAGCGGCGTGATGAACACCACCGCGATGCCGTAATGACGCACCACCATCGCCTCGATCACGAAGCTCAGCGCCATCACGCCCAGGCCCACGCTCCACGGACCCAGCGGCAGCATCAGCATGCCCCACGCCAGCACCATGCCGATACCGGTGCCCAGCACCCTCTGCAGCTGCCTGTTCCACACCGCGCGCAGCGAGGCGCCCTGGATCACCGCGAGGCAGCTCACCGGCACCCAGTAGGGTTTGTCCAGCTGCAGTGCCTGGGCCAGCGCCAGCGAAATGCCGACGAACACGCCGATCACCACCGAATCGAATACGACGAAGTCGAAGGTCGGCGCCGGCGGCGGAACCACCGGTGCCGGCGCACGACGGCGCAGTGCGTGCAGGCTGTAGACGAAGCCGATCAGGCAGGCGAGCAGGCAGCCCAACGCGATCAGGCCGACTCGCGCCGGCAGCGTTGCCGGTTCGACCGGTGTATAGACGCCGATCGCGGCCGCCATGACGAAGAACAGGCTGCCAGGCGGCCCCATGCCATAGACGCGGCACACCATGGTGACGACGATGGCGACGAAGGTCAGCACCGGAATCAGCAGCGGCGCCAGCGACGGCGGCAGCAGATGACTCAGCGCGCCCAGCGCGTAGCAGGCGACCATGCCGAAGGCGCTCGCCATCAGGGACACCATGCGATGTGACAGCGGTGTCGCCGGCAGGTAAAGAAAGACCAGACCGCCCAGAGAGGCGACCAGTCCGTCGGCCAGACGCCCGTAGTGCGCGCCGGCCAGCAGCGGCAGACCGGTGGCCAGCGCGGCCGCAAACGGCATCTGCCAGGCGCGGTCGCTCGCGTGCAGCGTAGTGAGCTGACGCACTTCGGCGGCGAGTGTCGCCCTCAGGCGGTTCCAGGCGCCCGGTGAAACCATCGACGGTCCTTCTGGAGGTGGATCTGTCCGACAGGTTAATCGGTCGGCACCGTCGGCGGGAACGCCGCCGCCACATCGCCCGGCCGGCAGATGCTCAGCGGCCGGGCAGTCCGCGTTCTGCGCGGTTCGTGTCGCGAAAGGGGCCACGCACCTTCAACTTTGCGCCCTGCAGGGGCCGGGCGCAGGTTGTTTCCCGGCCGTTCAGCGTGCTGCGCAAGACTTATCGCATTGCCGGCGCAGCAAGCGCGCATCGCATCAGGAGGTTACAGGCGGAAGCGCCCGGTCAGTTCGTCGAGGCGGGAGGACAGAGACTGCAGGTGGGTGACCGAACTGGCGAGCGTATTCACCGCCGACTGGTTCTGCCCGGACATGCTGGCGATATGCTCGACGTTGCCGGCGATATCGCTGGCGGCGCGGCTCTGCTGTTCCAGCGCCTGGTTGATGGCGCGCACCTCGTCGGCGGCAACCGTTACGGCGCGGTGCGCGACGGTGATGACGCCGGCGGCCGAGTCGCTCGACGACTCGGCGACACCGACGGCGTTGCGCCCCTGCGTCAGCGCATCCGACAGGCCGGCGGCACGCTCCGACAGCGAGCGGGTGATGGTGTCGATCGCGGCGGCCGAGGTTCCTGATTTCTCGGCCAGCTTGCGCACCTCGTCGGCCACCACGGCGAAGCCGCGGCCCTGTTCTCCGGCGCGTGCCGCCTCGATCGCTGCGTTCAGCGCGAGCAGATTGGTCTGGTCGGCGATTTCGCGCACTTCGCGCGTCATTTCGGTGATTTGGCGGGCGTTCTCGACAAAGGCGTCGGCAGCGCCCGACACCTCGTTCATCACGCTGGCGGTGCGGCCGATCGAGCCGCGCAGTTCGGTCAGATGGGTCTGCGCCCGGGTCGACTGATCGAGCGACTCGTCGGCCTGCCGCGCCGCGTTGCCGGCGTTGTCCGCCACCATGCGGATGGCGGCGGTCACGTCCTCGATCGACGACGCGGTCGAACTGGCCGCCTGGGTCTGCGCGCTCGACGCGGCGGCTACCCGCTGCGATTCGCCGCCGACCACACCTGAAGCCTCGACCAGCGACTGCGCCGACTGCTTGAGCTGCAGCACCAGCGCGCCCAGATCCTTGCGGATGCGCTCGGCGCTCTGCGCGATCGCGCCCAGTTCGTCGCGCGTCGTGCAGGCGACCGGCTGATGGAAGTCGCCGCGGGCCAGCCGTTCGAGATCGGACGAAAGGGTCTTCGCCGGGCCGATGATGGTGCGCTGCAGTGCCCACAGGAAGAGGCCGAAGGCGACGACGACGACGACCGCGAAGGCGGCGCCGGTCAGCATGAGCTTGTTCAGCGTGGCGGCGCGGATCGCCAGCGCCTCGGCGCGCGTGATGTCGCCGGTCAGCGTGTCGATGGCCGACCACTCGACGCCGAGGCCGACCACTGCGGCGACCAGCAGCGCCGCGGTGCCGCCACCGCAAATGACCAGAAGCTTGTTGCGGATGCTGCGAGAGATGAAGTCCATGTGCGTTCCCGGCGGAAAATTGGTGTGCGGATCAACCCCCGGTTTAACGACCTGTTTTGCGCAAACTTGTGTCGATCGGACGGCGTTTCTGCGGACATTTGACCTGTATCAGTCCGGCGAGCCGTGCCGGCGCCGGCCGTCCGGGCGAACCGGTGGCTGTACATGCGGTCTGTCCCGCGTCGCGGCGCGTTCCAGTCGCCGCAGTTTGGGGAGTCATTCATGTATTGGCGCATCCTGCTCATGCTGGCCGCCGCCGCAGCCACGCCCTTGAGGGCCGAGGACAGGCCGGCGCAGGCCGGAGATTTCATCGAGGTGTTCCAGGGCCTGTTCGGCGAGCACAGGGGCGAGCGCAAGGGCCACGCCAAGGGTGTCTGTGCGATCGGCAGCTTCACCGGCAGCGCCGAAGCCGCCCGGATGTTCAGTGCGCCGCTGTTCTCGGGTACGCGCTGGCCCGCGCAGATCCGCTTCTCGATGGCCGGCGGCGACCCGGCGGTCGCCGACAACGCACGCTCGCCACGCGGGCTGGCCGCGCAGTTCGAGCTCGGCGACGGCCGCGTGCATAACATCGCCACGCTGAGCACACCGGTGTTCGGTGCGGCCACGCCGGAGAGCTTCCTCGGCCTGCTGCGCGCCTCGCTGCCCGGCCCGGACGGCCGGCCCGATCCCGACCGGGTGGCCGCCTACCGCGCTGCGCATCCGGACACGCTGCCGCAGTTCCGCTGGCTGCAGCAGAACCCGCCTCCGTGGAGCTACGCCAGCGCGCAGTATTTCGGACTGCATACCTTCCATTTCGCGACGGCAGATGGCGAGCGCGCGGTGCGCTGGCGTCTTCAGCCGCGCGACGGCGTGCGCGGCCTCACCGATGACGAGCGCGGCGCCGCCCCGCGCGACTTCCTCGCCGCCCGGCTGGGCGAGCGGGTGGCTCGCGGTCCGGTCCTGTTCGACTGGATCGTCACGCTCGGACAGCCGGGCGACAGCGAGTCCGACCCCTCACTTGCCTGGCCGGAGGGTCGCACCGAGCTGGTGGCGGGCACGCTGTCGGTTACGGCTGTCGGGGGCGACGCGTGCACCGCTCTCAACTTCGACCCGAACGTGCTGAGCGAAGGAATTCGTCCCGGCGATGATCCGATCCTGAAGATGCGCTCGCCGGCCTACGCCATCTCCTTTGGCAAGCGTCTCGGCGGGCGCTGAACCGTCAGCTGCCGCACGTTCATTCAGTCGACAGGCGAGGTTCGCAGCGCACCTCGGTCAGCACCGAGTTGGCGATGAAGCACTGCTCGTGCGCCGCGTGGTGCAGCGCCGTCAGCTCGACAGCCGTCGGTGCGCCCTCTCCGCCGAAGTGCACCGACGGCCGCAGCGTCACCCGCGCGATGTACATCTTGCCGTCGGCGTTGCGCGCAAGTTCGCCCTCGGCCGCGTCCTCGTAACGATCCACGACCAGCCGTTTGAGCGCCGCCAGTTGCAGGAAGGTGAGCATGTGGCAGGCCGCCAGCGCGGCGACGAAAGCCTCTTCCGGATCGACCGCGTCCGCCGCGGAATAAGGCAGGGGCACCACATGCGGCGACGACGAACCGGCCACCTCGATGCCGCCATCGAAGCGGATCAGGTGGCGGCGGCTGTAACGCTTGTCGATGAAGGGCTGGTCCCCGCGGGTCCAGAGGATTTCGGCGGTGTGAAGTGACATGGCTGCGGCGGACGATGGTCGTGCAACAAGCGTGCGTTCATCGGCCACGGCGTGCAAGTGCGGCGCGCTCACTGCCAGCGGCAGCCGCGCTCGTAGATCAGCGGCGCGTCCACCAGTACCCCTTCGGCGACCGTGTCGTGCTGCATCGCGTCGATCAGCACCGGGCGTCGCGGCGCACCGTCCATCCGCAGCAGGTAGCGGGCGCCGGCGGTCAGGTCGGCGTGCATCAGGTAGCACTTCAGGTGCTGCGGAAGGAAGGGGAAGCCATAGGGCACGTCACTGAGCCACAGCAAGTGCTCGCCGGGATGCAGCACATAGCTGAAGGCGCGGGCGCGGCTGGACACCTGCACCCCCGGCAGCGGCTTCTCGTCGACCGCGCGCAGCAGCACGGGGTGGTCGGTATCGATGTCCAGGCGCACTGCGCCGGTGTCCGCCAGGTCGGCACCGTCGACCGGCACGATACCGCGGGTCAGTGCGACGCAACCGTGCAATGCGAGGGTCAGTGTCAGCAGAACGAAGCGGCGGAATCGCATCGCCGGGTGCACTCAGCTGCGGCGCTGGCCAAGCAGCCGCAGCGTTTCGCCGTCCGGCTGCCCGTCGTAGAAAGTCGCCAGCGCAGCGCGGAAGCAGGGCTGGTCCGGCGCCACTTCGGCAAACAGGGTCAGGCAGGAGCGGAACTTCAGCGCATCGACTTCGCCGAGGATGTCGTCCGGGCGACGCCCGGCGTGGGCGAGGAGGGCGTTGACGCATTCGACCAGTCGCGCGCCCAGCAGCGGGTGCGCGATGTAGGCGGCCGCTTCGCTGCGGTCGGCGATGCCATATTCGCGCGCCATCTGGCTGCGGCCGAGGGCGCGCAGCTGCGGCAGCACATACCAGATCCAGTGCGTGCGCTTGCGGCCGTCCTTCAGTTCCTGCAGCGCCTGCGCGTAGTCGCGTGCCTGGGCCTGCACGAAACGGTCGAGCGGATCGGTCGGGGCGGAAGGCATGTCGGCGGTTCCGGTCGAGGAGTAACGGCAGCATGACATGCCGGCCAGGTCCCGGGGTGAGGGTGCGGCGGTGCGTGACTCCAGAAAATCCCTAGCGGGCGGAGGGTGATTTGCACTGGAGCGACCGTGCCCGGCGGCTCTACGCTGCACGCCTGTTCATCCCGGATGTGCCCTCATGGTCCGTATCGCCCCTGTTGCGCTGGCTTTCGCCGGCGCAGTGTTCAGCGCAGTCACGTTCGCGGCTTCGCCGTGGGCCGGCGACCTGGCCCCGATTGCCGCGGCCGACTGGAACCGTGCCCGCGCCGCACACCTGCTCGAACGCGCCGGCTTCGGCGGCACGCCGGCCGAGGTCGACGCCTTCGCCCGGCTGACGCCGGCCCAGGCGGTGCGTCGGCTCGTGTATTTCGAGGGCGCGCCGGCGGCCGAGCTGCCGCCCTTCGATCATTCGGGCGTGTTCGAGGCGGGGCTGGACCCCTTTCCGGCAAGCCGTCCGGCCACCACCGATCTCGCGCGCGACAGCGGCGAAGCGCTGGGCGTCACTGTGAAGGCCGGCGGCAACCGCCGCATGCAGCCGGTGGTGAACAAGTTCTTCTATTGGTTGCGCGCCAGCAAGCTCGAAACCGACCGCGTCGCCTACTGGTGGGCGAACCGCATGCTCACGTCGCCGCGTCCGCTGCAGGAGAGGATGGCGCTGTTCTGGCACGGTCACTTCGCCACCAACGAAGACAAGGTGCGCGACTACCGCAAGATGCTGAACCAGCTCGAACTGTTCCAGCAGAAGGGTCTGGGCGACTTCCGCACGCTGATGATAGGTGTCGCGCAGGACCCGGCCATGCTGTCCTTCCTCGATGCCGCAGTGAACGTGAAGGGCGCGCCGAACGAGAACTTCGCGCGCGAAATCATGGAGTTGTTCACGATGGGCGTCGGCCACTACAGCGAGCACGACATCCGCGAGGCGGCGCGCGCTTTCACCGGCTGGAACTACCAGGGCGTCGCTTTCCACATCGACACCGCCAAGCACGACGGCGGGCCGAAGGATGTGCTGGGCCGGCGCGGCAACTACGACGGCGTGCAGGTGATCGACATCATCCTCGACCAGCCGGCCACGCCGCGCTATCTCGCCAGCAAGCTGTATCGCCACTTCGTGCGCGAGGACGTCGATCCGGCGCTGGCCGAAGAACTGGGCCGGCGGCTGAAGGCGGTCAATTATGACGTCGCCGCCTTTCTCGAAATGCTGTTCATGTCGCGCGATTTCCATGCGCCGGAATCGGTGGCGACGCGCATCAAGGGGCCGGTCGAACTGGTGGTGTCCACCTACCGCAAGCTGGGCCTGACCGAAGTGCCGGGCGTGCCTGACTTCAACGAAACCACCACCGCTTTGGGCCAGCGCCTGATGCACCCGCCGACCGTGGCCGGCTGGGCGCAGGGCCGCAGCTGGATCACGCCGGGGCTGCTGCTGGAGCGCGGCAATTTCGCGCTCGACGTCGCGCTGCCCGACATCAACTACATCCCGGGCGACCGCTACCCCGGCGCGCAGGCGGGCTACGAAATCCGCAACATCCACGAGCGCGTGCGCAGCGGCCTCGATCTGAGCACCGCGACCAAACCCGGTGGCGCCGACGGCGGCGTCGACATGATGGCGATGTCGAGCATGAACGGCGACCGCGACGAGGATTTCAACACCCGTTACGGCAGCTACCGCGGCTGGCAGATGGCGGTCGAGCGGGTGAAGCCCATCCCGCGCACGGTGGCGCGGCTCGACCTGACCGGCATGGTGCTGAAGGCTGGCTGTCGCACGCCCGAAGAGGTCGTCACCTATCTGGAAGGCCGCTTCCTGTCGGTGCAGCTCGACGGCGCCACGCGGGACAAGCTCGCCGCCTTCCTCGAAAAGGAGCTGGGTACGCGCGACCTGCCGGCCGCGGCCAGCTACGCCGAAGATCCGCTGCGCCTGCTGCTGCACGTGCTGCTGAGCCGTCCGGAATATCAACTGGGTTGAGGCGAGGGCAGGGCGGGTGCCCTGCCGCTTCGCCGGAGAACGCATATGAACATCGATCACAAGCGCCGCAGCATCCTGAAGGCCACCGCCGGGCTCATGGTTCCCGGCGTGTTCGGCACCATCGCGCGCGCGGCTGCCGCCGCCGAAGCGGAGGACCGCATCCTCGTCGTCTTCGAAATGTCCGGCGGCAACGACGGCCTGAACACCGTCGTACCTTACGCGGACGACCGCTACTACCGGCTGCGGCCGAACATCGGCATCCGCCCGGACAAGCTGCGCAAGCTCGACGAGCGCTTCGGCCTCAACCCGGGCATGGCCGGCTTCGAGCGGCTGTGGAAGGACGGCCAGCTCGCCATCGTGCATGGCTGCGGATACGACAACCCGTCGTTCTCGCACTTCACCTCGATGGCCTACCTGCACACCGCCGCGCCGAACAGCGGCGACGACTACGGCTGGGTCGGTCGGCTGGCCGACACCATGTCGCCGGCGCCGGTGCCCAACTATCTGCTCAACATCGACGCCACGCAGTCGCTGGCGGTGCGCAGCCGCATCCATACGCCGGTGGTGTTCGACGAGCCGGAGCGTTTCATGCGCAGCGCGCTGCACCCGACGCGCGCGCTGCTCGACGACGTGAACGTCGCGAGCACCGACAACCCGTCGCGCCGCTTCCTGGAGCAGGTCGCGGTCAGCGCGCGCGAATCGTCGCTGGCGGTGCGCGAGGCGTGGTCGAAGTACTCGACCAATCAGGATTACGGCATCGCGCCGCTGGGTCTGCCCAAGGTGGCCGCCTGTATCGCCGCCGGCCTGCCGACGCGCCTGTACTACGTCGGCTACCGCAACAACGCCTTCGATACCCACGTGCAACAGGCCGATCTGCACCAGCGTCTGCTCACCTATACCTCGGACGCGATCAGCGGTTTCCTGCGCGACATGGAACGCCTGGGTCAGGCCGACCGCGTGAGCCTGCTCATCTTCTCCGAATTCGGCCGCCGCGTGCCGGAGAACACCAGCCTGGGTACCGACCACGGCACCGCCAACGTCATGTTCTTCGCCGGCAAACAGGTGAAGGGCGGCCACTACGGCACGCCGTCAGACCTCGGCGCGCTGGACGCGGGCGACAACCTGGTCCACACCACCGACTTCCGTTCGGTGTACGCCAGCGCCATCGATGGCTGGCTCAAGCTGGGCGCGGCCGACAAGGTGCTGAAGGGCCGCTTCGCGCCGCTGCCGGTATTCGGGTGACGGCGGCGGTCGTCATCGCGGCGCGTCGTGACAAGACGCCGGAGGCGGTCTCGCGTCAGAAGGGGCGCTCGCAACGGAGCGAGGGCCGGAGGAGATGACCATGCCGCCATGGGAACATGCCTATTTCCGCGCCGTGCTGAATGCCGCGCAAGACCATGCCGACGCCATGCTCGCCTGTGGCGGTCCGCTGCGCCCGACCGGGCTGTTGATGCGCATGGCGGCCGCGGACCGCATCGACGATGCCGCGCTGGTCGACCTGGCCGGCCTCGATCAGGCCACGCTGCAACGTTTCGTGCAGGCCAATGCCGCGCGCCCGGACGTCGACGCGATCGGCCTGAGCCGCATGATGCGGCTCGGCGAGCTGGTCGATGTGCCGGCGCCGCCTGACGCCGGTGCACGCGATGTGCTGGTGATTTACCTGATCGCCCGTGGTCGCGAAACCTGGGTGGTGAACGATATCGACATCGCCACCCACCGGCTGCAGCGCGGCGAACTTGACCTGACGCGCGTCAGCCGGACTTTCCTCAATTGAGGCGATGGCGCACGGCGCCGTCCCGGCGGCGCGTCGCCCGCAGCACGGCCAGCGCAGCGCCGGCTGTCAGGAGCAAGGCGGGAGGTTCGGGTACTTCGTTGACCGGCCGGAAGTCGAAGGTT
Organism: Methyloversatilis sp. S146-33; assembly: GCF_059552495.1. The sequence goes on along the minus strand of NZ_JCANOT010000038.1, from coordinate 7,116 downwards.
GCCGCGAAGGCGAGATCCTGCCCGGCCGTGAATCGCCACTGACCCGACAGCAGCCCGTCGAGATCGCTGTCGGCATCCCAAGGGATGTTATAGGCGCCGCCGCCCAGATCCGTATTCGCGGTGGCGAGGCGCAGGCGCGAATCGTCCGGAATGCGCAGTTCATAGTTGTTCGCGAACAGGAACATCATGTAAGTGTTGCCGGCCGTCACCTCGGCATCGATGTCGAAGGTGTAGGTGTCGAAATCCAGGCCGCTGGTCAGCGGCACCGTGACCGGTGCGCTCGAATAGAGCAGCGGCCCGACGACATAGCGCGTGAAGGGGTTGTACTGCACCAGATGTGCCGTGAAGGTGACCGGTATCGCATTCGTATTGCTGCCCTTGAGCGCGTCGCTGAGCAGGAAGGTGAAGTCGAGCATGCGGTTGCTGCCGGTCGGCGCCACCAGGAACTGCCCCCAGCCGGAAAAGCCGGAGGAACCGAAGTCGCCGATGCTGCTGCTGCCGTCCCACGACGACAGCGTGCTTACAACGATGGGCGCGGCCAGCGCCGGCGTGCCGCCCGCGACGCCGAGCAGCAACGACGCGATCAAGACGATTCTCTTCATGTGGTGATCTCCCGGTCAGAACGGTCCGCGACCTGCGACCGCCCGCAGGCGTAACGCAGTCTGGCCGGAGGCCGTGCCGACGATCACGCGGGGCCGCCTCCGGAGCGCGGTGCTCATTCTGGTCGGGTGGCTCGCTTCGACGCAATACGCATATGCGCGTAGTGCGCGCCGGCCGGGGCGGTGAGGCGGCGAGGCGTTCAGCGCGCCTCGGGATCGCCCCGGTTCGACGTCATGTAGGCGATCAGCGCCATGCGCATGGCCTCTTCGACCGACATGTCGACCGGCGTCACCCAGGCGCGCGGCACGAACACGGTGTAGCCGCCGATCATGTAGCCCATCGGCAGGTACACCGCGACCTGGTCTGCCAGCTCCGACAGCCCGGGCGGTAGCCCGCCCATCGACTGCCGCGTCACCAGGCCGACGATGCCCATTTCGTTGCCGGGCATGCGCAGCAGCACCACCTGCTGGGCGGATTCACCGGTATGCGGCGCGAAGTAGTCGGCGAAATTCTTCAGCGACGAATAGATGCTCTTCACCACCGGAAGATTGGTGAACGGCAGTTCCACCAGCGACAGCAGGCGGCCGGTTTCCGGTCGCGACACCAGCATGCCCAGGCCCACGATGAGCACCGCGCTCAGCGCGATGCCCAGGCCGGGCAGATAGAAGTCGCCGGTGATCGGCCGCACCAGCATCATCGCCAGACTTTCCGTCCAGGTGACGAACAGCACCAGCACATAGACGGTCAGCGCCAGCGGCAGGAAGGTGATCAGGCCACGGAAGAAATACTGGTAGAGGCGGTGCTTGGTCATGGCGGGAAGGTCGGAACGGAGGCGTGCGGAGCATACCGCGTGCCGCAGGCGCATGCCGGCCTGCGCCTCCGTGTGGGTGGCTTCCAACCCCGGATCGGGCGCGACCCCTGTGGGAGCGGCCTTGGCCGCGACGCGGCGGATGTGTGCCGCCGGCTTCGATCCAGGCCGCAGTCGGGGTCAGAAGACCCCTCCCACAGAAACCCGGCTCATGCGCCGGCTGCGGATCGAGCGTGGTCCCTGTAGGAGCCGTCTTCTGACCGCGACAGAGCCGGTGATCCAGCGCTGCCTCATGCTTGGGCACCGCAGACGGGTCAGAAGACCCCTTCCACAGAACCCCGGCTCGGGCACATGCCGCGGATCGGGCGCGATCATTGTAGGAGCGGTCTTCTGACCGCGACGGGGCCGGTGATCCCGCGCTGCCTCATGCTTGAGCGCCGCAGTCGGGATCAGAAGACCCTTCCCACAAGAACCCAGGCTCCATCGCGCCCCGTCACGCCCTGGTGATGACCACCTCGAGATACTCGCCCGGCACCACCAGCGCATCCGGACCGCCCACATTGAGTTCGCCCAGCAGGGCGAGGATGTCGCGCTCCAGCGCCGGGCGGACGTCCGGCGCGACGGCGCCGAAGGCCTTGTGCATCGGCCCGTAGAAGGTGCGGAACACCTCCAGCCAGTGGGCGGCCGAGCGGTAGCGGAAGTTGAAGTGCCGGCGCTCGCACTTCAGCTGCGCGGCGCGGGGGCCGAACAGTTCGATCATGTGCGGCTCGGTGCCCCACAGTGAAGGTGACTTCACGCCCGGCGGCGGCGGCACGTAGGCGCCAATGATCTTGAACAGGCGCCCGATGAAGCCCCCGGGCGTCCAGCTGGCGAGCGCGATGCGGCCGCCGGGGCGCGCCACGCGCAGCATTTCGCTGGCCGCGGTGGCGTGATCGGGCGTGAACATGACGCCGAAGGTCGACATGACGACGTCGAAGCTCGCGTCATCGAAGGGCAGCCGCTCGGCGTCGGCGACGCGGAACTGCACGCTCAGGCCGTCGGCGGCGGCGCGGATGCGCGCCTTGTCGAGCAGCGCCTCGACGTAGTCGGTCGAGGTGACTTCGGCGAAGCGGCGTGCGGCGGCGAGGGTCGCGTTGCCGTTGCCGGCGGCGACGTCGAGCACCCGTTCGCCGGCGCGCAGGTCGGCGGCCTCGGCGAGGGTTTCGCCGACGATTTGCAGCGTGCTGCCGATGACGGCATAGTCTCCGCTCGCCCAGGTGGCATGCTGGCGTTGTTTGATGGCATCGAAGTCGGGCGTGGCATTCGGGGTTTCAAGTACGGCTGACATGGCGATCTCCTGAACGGATTGAGGGCGCGCCGCGCTCGCCTTGGCCCGACGGTCGGGGCCGCATTGGCGGTGAGCGACGACCGGGCCATTCTTCATATCCGGTCTGCCGGGCGATTCACCGCATGTCGTCGAAACTTGCTCGCGGCTCCGCGATCGCGCGATCACTTGACCGGGTGTCCGCGCCTATTGATCGCGACGCCGCCGGGGAGGGGCCATGCAAGGCGATCCGTTGTCCGATGTGCTCACGAGTGTGCGTCTGCGCGGCGCGATCTTCTATTACGTGAGTTGCGATGATCACTGGGTGGCGGACACGCCGCCGTCGCCGGAACTGGCCGACGCGCTCAGCCCCGGCGCCGAGCACGTGATTGCCTATCACATGATCCTGCGCGGAAACGGCTGGGTCGGCATGGAGGGCGAGACGCCGACCAGGCTGCAGGCGGGCGACATCGTCATGTTCCCGCGCGGCGATGCCCACGTGCTCTCCAGCGCGCCCGGCATGCGCGCGGCCGGCGGCGATCAGTCCTGGCGCGCCACGACGCGCGACCACCCCCAACCGGTCCTGATCGCCCTGCACGACGGCGTGTGCGAGCTCGATGCCGAAGTGCCCTCGAGCCGGGCCAGCAGCACGATGGTCTGCGGCTTCATCAGCTGCGATCTGACGCCCTTCAACCCCCTGATCCAGGCCCTGCCGCCGATGCTGCACTTGCCAGCGACCGGCGTCGGCGCCTGGGTGGCACCGATGCTCGAACAGGCAGTGGCCGAGTCGCGCCACCGGCGGGCGGGCAGCGCGGCGGTGCTGGAACGCGTCAGCGAAATGGTGTTCGTCGATGCGGCACGCCGCTGTCTCGAAGCCTTGCCGGAGGAGGGCGGCAGCGGCTGGCTCGCCGCGCTGCGCGATCGCTATATCGGCAAGGCGATCGCGCTGATGCACGCGCGCCCGGCGGAGGACTGGACGGTCGATGAACTGGGCCGACAGGTCGGCCTCTCTCGCTCTGCGCTGCACGAGCGCTTCGTCGACCGCGTCGGCATGCCGCCCATGCAGTACCTGACCCACTGGCGCATGCAGCTCGGCGCCAACCTTATGCGCGAAAGCCAGGCCTCGGTCGCCACCATCGCGCAGGAGATCGGCTACGACTCTGAAGCCGCGTTCTCGCGCGCCTTCAAGCGCCTGACCGGGCAGCCACCCGCGACATGGCGCCGCGCGCAGCGCGGGGCGGGGTAGCGGAGCAGACGGGCGAGGGAACCCACGACGGAAAACCGGGCGCGGGCGGAATACATGATCTGTCAGCCGTGGCGCCTGCTTCTCCGCCGCAGTCCGACCGCGCGGTCCTGACGCGGCGCGCCCGACAGCGGTCGCTACGCTTCCTGGCTGGCGAAGAAGTCCGCCAGTCCATCGACCAGGCGGAAAATTTCCGACCTCTCCTCATCGGACAGGCCTTTCAGCCGCACCGTCCAGGCGCTGTCGCCATCGACGGCGGAGAATCCCGTTGAATCCATGAAGCCTTCGAGTCTGAAGAGTCGCGAGCGGATGGTTGAATCCAGCTTCGAGCGGTTCATCCGGTGCAGGCCGATACGACACTCGATCAGCGCCGCTTCCAGCGCTGCGTGCTGACCGTCCGGGTGCGGCTGCATCAATGCATCACGGGCGACGGCGAATCTTTCGGCCGGAAAACTGTAGCTCATCGACAACTCCTGCTCTCAGGGGCCCGAACGTCACGTTCGAGCCCCTATGTCTGACACGAAGGGTGCGCAGGAAGCGCCGCCTTTCGGGCATCCCCGCGATGGAAGGTTCGGGCGGCGGCTGAACGACGCGCCGCCGACCCGGCAAACGTGCCGCGGGGTCAGGTCCTGCAGTCCCGCACGGCGCTCAGTCGCTCAGAGCGGCCGTGCGAAAAGCCCGGGAACGAGGTTCTTGGGCGGGGCGGATCATAGGCTGGAATGCGGGATGCGACAAACGCGGAAACCGGGGACAGACCACGATTTCTGCCGATCCCAATCAGAACAGCTCACCTGACGGAGGCGCATCCTTGCGCGCCGGCCGTCCCGGCTTTCCGGGGGAGGCGCGCCGCCCGAGCGCGCTGGCTACCTCGGCGGCAAAGCGGTCGTTGCCGAGGGCGAAGTTTCCATTCGTAGCAATACGGATGGTGTCGGTCACGTCCCGTCCGGGTGGTTCGCTGAACAGCGCGCGATACGCGGCTTGCCGCGATTCCGTCGTGTCGCCAAGCGCAAGGTAGAGCGGGTGAGGCGTCAGCAGAGTGTCCGTCACGCCGTGTGCATGGCATGCGTAACTGGACCATCGGTAATAGACCGGTTGGTCGACCATGCGTGCCCGCACCGGATTCAGCTCGATGAGCGCTGACACGCCAGACGGTAGTTCGAGGTCTGCACAGGGCAGGAGCGAAAGCGTCCTTCCCACAAGGTGCCAGTACGGCGATAGGTGCGATTGACGTACTGGACGTAACGCTGTCCGAGCGCCTTCATCATCCGTCCGGGCGCTCCGGCTTCGTTCGCCGTCATCAGCAGATGAACATGATTGGTCATCAACACGAAGGCATGAATGCGACAGCCCTGCCGTCGCGCGTGATCCTCAAGCCAGTCCAGGTAGAAGCGATAGTCGTCCGATCCGTAGAAGCAGGGTTGACGATTGTTACCGCGCTGGATCAGATGCAGCGGGACGCCGGGTAGAGTGAGCCGGGCACGACGAGGCATTGCCTTGGTTCCGCAAGGTAATGCGAAAGGCATGGTCGGGCGGTGTGTCTTACGCCATGATCAGGACGCAGGTGAGAGCTTGAATACAGCCTACGGCGGGGAAAACGTGGTCTGTCCCCTATTTCCCTCTCTAAATTTGTATTTCTGGCTTTCCATTGTTACCCTCCGATCTGGTTTCTGCATAATTGAAGTGCCCAGCCATCCCCAATGTGGCGAGTCAAGCATGGTGGGGTATCAATTTCAGTTGGCCACCCGGCGGGCCACATTTCGTCGAGGGACGAAACGATTTCGGATCGATTCACGCTCGTTTGATCGTGGCTTTTTGCGTCCGAAGCATCGATCTGAGTGGTCGCTGGTTTTTGGTTTGGTAGGAAGAGATAAGATTTCACAAGGTTGCTATAGGGCCAGAGGTTTCTTTCTATAAACCGTGTTTTGTCTGCGATCAATGATATTTCTATCCATTGAAAAACCCTCTCTGAACAAACGTTGTTGTTTGAGTCGGTTGGAGGTAAGCAGATGGTCTTTGAGCTTGAATAATCTCTCTTTCGTGTAATCCAATTTATTCCGAGGCTTTTTGCAAGCGCAGGGTCATCAAGTTGCTTCGGCCATACATCTTCTCCGCCATCTTTAGTGCGCTGGGCATCGCGGACAAGCAAGTTGAAGCTAGCTCTGTTTGCTTGAAATCTCGCCATCATCTCTTGGTCGCTAATTAGTTTCTTGAACGGAGGATGTGCTTGCTCGAAGTCAAGCCATCCATCAAAACATAGTCCGAAATTGTCAAGCTCTAAACATTGGCCATAAGCATCAAGAGTCATGATTTTTACCAATGCATAGCCGTTTGCCAAAATTAGGCCGGCGATTACTGCTTTTCTTAGGGAGTGAAGCATGGGATTTTGGGATTTAAAGGCGGTTGGGTTGTATATGTTTCGGTTTTCTGCTTTTTAGTTGGTTTCTGTGTCGATTAATCTTTTGCCTTTGTCGATCTCTTCTTGAGGGTATAGCAGGCTGGTGATAAACCCCGCGCCCTGCTGTGGGCGCGGGTTTTGAGGCAGACTCCTGCCCCGAATCGTCTTCCTACTTTCCCCGATTTCCCATGCGCGGCCAAGAGAATCCCCAGGCGTCGATGTTCAGCTACGTGAGCCTGGAACAAGGCGTGCCGAAGGACCACCCGCTGCGCACCCTGCGCGCTCTGGTCGACGGCATTCTCGCCAACATGAGCGCGCTGTTCGATCAACGCTACTCGCATACCGGGCGCCCGTCGATTCCGCCCGAACAGCTGCTGCGCGCACTGCTCGTGCAGATCCTGTTCACGATCCGCAGCGAGCGCCAGCTCCGTCGAACAACTCGACTACAACCTGTTGTTCCGCTGGTTCGTTGGCCTGGGCATGGATGACGCGGTGTGGGACCGCACCGTCTTCAGCATCAATCGCGACCGCCTGCTCGATACCGACGTGGCTCGCCAGTTCTTCCGTCGCGTACTGAATCTGGCCGAGTGGCAGGGCTTCGTGTCCGACGAGCACTTCAGCGTCGATGGCACGATGATCGAGGCCTGGGCCAGCCACAAGAGCTTCGTTCCCAAGGACGGCAGTGGCCCGGACAAGCCTGCCGGGCGCAACCCGGAAGCGGACTTCAAGGGCAAGACGCGCAGCAACGCGACCCACCAGAGCACAAC